>JAMXLI010000267.1 GCA_024281115.1 Terriglobales bacterium
TCTACTACGACCAGCGTGCCATCCAGTATGGCTACTGGAATTGTCCTGCGGGATGCGCGCAGTCGTTCGCCTTTGATCGCAATCTCTATTTCAATAAGGCGATGACCGGGGGAGAGCCGCTGCAGCCTTTCTTTGTGACCACGCCGATGCCGCCCAATACCGTGGAACAACCGCCCATGATCTGGATGAGCTTTCCGGAGTGGCAGGCGTTGGGAGAAGACGTGAATTCGCAGTTTGCTGATCCGTTGTTCGTGGACCCGAGGCCGGGCGTGGACAATTACGCGCTCAGCCCGGCTTCGCCGGCTTTTACGATGGGCTTCACGGCCTTCGATCCCAGCCAGGCAGGACGCCTGCCCACGGCGACGCTGCAGGTGCCGTTCACGATCAGCGCGGGGTATCCGCCGGTCTCCCGGCTGGCTGTGGCCAGCGACCTGGGCTTGGCGGTCGCGGCGAGTACGAGCCCGGTTGGCTCAGGAACCACCTTGACGTACAGCTATGCAGTGACCAATGCCGGCCCCAACGATGCCGATGGCGCCACACTGACGACCAGCGTCCCGCCGGGAACGGCGTATGTAGGTTTCAGCACCACCAGCGGCACGTGCACGCACCCGGCAAGCGGAGCCGCGGGCACCTTCCAGTGCGTTCGCAGCAGCCCGCTGTTGACGGCACACTCGTGGGGTCCGATCACGCTCACCGTGAAGGTGATGGGGGCAGCAGGCAGCACGCTTATCAACCCGGCACAGGTGAGCGCCAATACTCCCGATTCCAACCTGGGCAATAACTCAGCCGCTGTGTATACGAAGATCCAGTAGAAAAGTCAGCACCGGCCGCTCACGAGAATCAGGGCGAAGCTAAGGCGAAACCTGTCACAGCAACCCGCTCCGACGTTCCCCGCCTCTAATTGAAGACCGCACCCGCATCAACCATACGCAGGGCGGGAGAAGTGCCCGCTCGAAAGGAGCACAGATATGCATAGATATATGCGCAACCTGCTAGTGACATCGCTGTTGTCAGGCGCTTTATTGGGCGTGCCGGCGCTCGCGCAAACCCAAAGGGATAACGATACGTCACGGCAAGAGGTGCAGACCTTCGACCAGTTTTTGGATGGGCACCCGCAGATCGCGCGAGATCTGAGGAACAATCCATCCCTGGTGGATGATTCCAACTACGTTCGCCAGCACCGCCAGTTGGGTGACTTTCTTCGCGACCATCCGCGTGTCCGCGAGGAGTACAAAGAAAATCCCAGCGCGTTTATGGGCCGTGAACGGAGCACAGAACGCTCCGAGTCCCGCTCCCAAGATACGGACCGGGATACTGCGCGGCGGTCGGACGATACGGACCGGGATACTGCGCGCCGGTCAGACAACGATCGCGCTACCGACAACGATCGCGATCAGGACGTGGACCGCGCTCATGGCAACAAGCACCGCAAACATGCCAAGAAGAACCACGACAAGGACCGCGACAATGATCGCGACCAGCGTCCCGAGCAGCACTAGCTCTGAAGCTGGCTAACAGTTGAGGGCGGCCTTCCGGCCGCCTTTTTTTTGTCCGGCAAGCCGGGAAGATCTCGACGGCCGGACACTTGGGATTCGAATAAAGAAGCGGCTACAGTTGTAGAGGGCGTAAGAAAGCCCAGGTCACCGGCCGTACCGGACGAAGGGTTCCATGAGAGCTGCAGTGCTGACTTCGCCGCAGGAGATTTCGCGGCATCCGCTCAGGATTGCGGAGGTTGCGAAGCCCACCATCCGGCCCGGCCACGTGCTCTTGCAGGTGCACGCATGCGGCGTGTGCCGCACTGACCTGCACATTGTGGAAGGCGAGCTCGCCCCGCAGCGCGCGGCCGTCATACCGGGCCACCAGATCGTTGGGGAAATCGTAGATCAAGGGACGGCGGAGCTTCCCGCCGGCAGCCGTGTCGGGGTCTCCTGGATCGGAGGCGTGGACGGAAGTTGTTGCTACTGCCAGAGAGGACGCGAGAACCTGTGCGACTCACCCATCTACACCGGCTACAGCGTGGATGGCGGCTATGCGGAGTTCGCGCTCGTACGGCAGGAATTTGCATTCCCCTTGCCGGCCGCTCTCGACGATCTGCAAGCCGCGCCTCTTTTATGTGCCGGGATCATCGGTTTTCGCAGCCTGCGCGTGGCCGAAGTGGCCCGCGGGGAGCGCGTGGGACTGTTCGGCTTTGGCGCTTCCGCGCACCTGGCTCTCGCGGTCCTGATGGCTTGGAATTGCGAGGTGTATGTCTCCACCCGCGGCGCATCCCACCAGCGCTTGGCCCGCTCCCTGGGGGCGACCTGGGTGGGGCAGGAGCGGGAGGAGCCTCCGGTCAAGCTGGACCGGGCCGTCACCTTTGCCCCCAGCGGAGATGTGGTCGTGGCCGCCCTGGCAAGCCTGCGCAAGGGCGGCATTCTTGCGATCAACGCCATTCACCTGGACCGCATGCCCGAATTCGATTACGACCGTCTGCTGTGGGGCGAGCGTCAGATTCGCAGCGTCACAAATATGACGCGAGCTGACGCGCGCGACTTTTTGGCGCTGGCGGCCGAAATCAATCTTCGCCCGAAGGTGACGGCATTCTCCCTGGATAGAGCGAATGAGGCATTGATCGCCTTGAAGTCCGATGCCATAGATGGAGCGGCGGTGATTCTTCCATAGCGCGAGCGGAGGCAGCGTCTCTCATCGTGCAGGAACTTTGATCCCTGAAGCGGCCAGGCTCGCAAGCCTCAGCGGGCCCGCTGTCTGCTCCCGCGCGGTCCTTTGCCTGGTTTCTTTAAATTGAGCGCCACGGCGGCGCGGATGAGATCCTGTAAGCCCGCTTCATCGATCTGGTCGCCTTCATGGATGTCGATCGCGCGCCTGACATTCCCCTCCAGGCTGGAGTTGAACAGATGAAACGGGTCCGGAAGGCTGGCTCCCTTGGCGAAGGTCAGTTTGACCACGTTCTTGTAGGTCTCTCCCGTGCAGACGATGCCGGAATGCGACCAGACGGGAGTTCCCCTCCACTTCCACTCCTCGAGAATCTGCGGGTCGGCCGCGTGTATGAGGGCGCGCACCTTGGAGAGTGTCCTCCCGCGCCAGTCCCCCAGTTCCCTGATTCTCTGGTCAATCAACGCCGAGGCGGATTCCACGGGTTTGTTCATTTAGGGTTTCAATTCTCGCGCTCAATGTAGCTGCATTCAGCGTATGCCTGCAACGTCGCTCGTGGGTTAGCTGCTGCCGCCGCGGCGCGTAGCCCGCTCCGGTATTATGTTGCGTTTCTTGGGTGCTGGGGACCGATGGCTTGCCGCATTGAAGATTACGCTCTGATTGGGGATTGTGAGACGGCCGCGCTGGTAGGCAACGATGGCTCCATTGACTGGCTGTGCTGGCCGCGTTTTGACTCCGGGGCTTGCTTTGCTGCGCTGCTCGGGGCGCCGGAGAACGGGCACTGGCAGATTGCTCCGCAAGGCAAGGCCACGCGGGTAGTTCGCCGATACCGGCCGGGCACGCTCATTCTGGAAACCGAGTTCACCACCGCGGAGGGCCAGGTCACGCTCATTGACTTCATGCCGCTGCGGGGAAAAGCTTCGCACGTGATACGCATGGTCCGCGGCGACCGGGGCCGCGTGCCCATGCGAATGGACCTGGTCATCCGTTTCGACTATGGAAGGTCGGTGCCCTGGGTGACAGCCATCGCGGAGGACACCCTGCGTGCGATCGCCGGTCCCGACATGGTGGTGCTGCGTACTTCCATTCCCACCCGGGGCGAGGATTTGAGGACAGTCGCGGAGTTCGTGGTGGCGGAAGGCGAGGTCGTGCCGCTGGTGCTCACCTATGCCGTGTCCCATGGACCCTTGCCCAAGCCGGTGCGGCCGGCTGCCGCGCTCAAGCAGACCGAGAAATTCTGGCGGGAGTGGAGCCGGTGCTGTGCCCACGAGGGGCGCTGGGCGGAAGCCGTGCAGAGGTCGCTCATTACCCTGAAGGCGCTGACGTATGCGCCCAGCGGAGGCATCGTGGCGGCTGCGACCACGTCGTTGCCGGAGCAACCCAGGGGAACGCGCAATTGGGACTATCGCTTCTGCTGGCTGCGCGACGCAACCTTCACCCTGCTGGCACTGATGCACGGCGGGTATCGCGACGAGGCGGCCGAGTGGCAAAACTGGCTATTGCGCGCCGTGGCCGGCAGTCCGGACCAGGTCCAGATTATGTACGGCATCGCCGGGGAGCGGCAGCTTCCCGAGTGGGAAATCCCCTGGCTCTCCGGCTATGGCGGCGCACGACCCGTGCGGGTGGGCAATGCTGCCTCCAACCAGCTCCAGCTCGACATTTACGGAGAGATCTCCGACGCGCTCTACCAGGCACGCAAGCTAAACCTGCCCAAAAACGAGCCTAGCGTGGAATTGCAACGGGCGCTGCTCGAACACCTGGAGAAGATCTGGCAAGAGCCGGACGAAGGAATATGGGAGGTACGCGGGCAGCGCCGCCACTTCACCTATTCGAAGGTGATGGCCTGGGTGGCCTTTGACCGCGCGGTGAAATCCTGCGAGGAGTTTGGCCTCAAGGGACCCGTGGGTCACTGGCGCGAGGTGCGCGGCCGGATCCACCAGGATGTGTGCCAGCAAGGTTTCAATCCCGAGCTGAACAGCTTTGTTCAGTCCTATGGTTCGAAAGAGCTGGATGCCAGCCTGCTGCTTCTGCCGCTGGTAGGATTTCTGCCTGCTGACGATCCGCGGATTGCGGGCACGGTGCGCGCCATCGAGAAAGGTCTCCTGCACGACGGTTTTGTGGTACGGTACGAGACCCAGCGGGTGGACGACGGGCTGCCGCCGGGCGAAGGCGCGTTTCTGGCCTGCAGCTTTTGGCTGGCTGACAACTACGTCCTGCTGGGCCGGTACGCAGAGGCCGAACAATTGTTTGAGAAGCTGCTGCAGCTGAGAAATGACGTGGGATTGCTGTCCGAGGAGTATTATCCGCAGACGAAAATGTTGGTGGGCAATTTCCCGCAGGCGTTTTCGCACGTTGCCCTGGTGAATACGGCGCTCAATCTGAGCCGCGGCGCCGGCCCGGGCACGCAGCGCTCGTCCGGCGCGGAGTCGCCCTCCACCCAGCCAGGAGGCTAAATGAAGAAGCGGTCGTCACCCTCCCGCCGTGCAGGAGCACAGAAGCCAACTGCCGTGACTCCGAATCCCCGCATTCTGGTGCTTGACATCGGGGGCACGAACGTCAAGGTGCGGGTCACCGGAATGAAGGAGGCCCTGAAGATACCGTCGGGTCCTGCCTTTACTCCCAAGCAGATGATTGCCAAGCTGAAGCAAGCACTGCGGGATGCGCCCTACGACGTGGTATCCATCGGATTCCCCGCCCCGGTCGTGCACGGGCGCCCGCTCTCCGAGCCCCACAACCTGGGACCGGGGTGGGTGGGCTTTAACTTTGTCCAGGCACTGGGGCGACCGGTGAAGGTGATCAACGACGCGGCCATGCAGGCGCTGGGCAGTTATAAGCGCGGCAGCATGTTGTTCCTCGGCCTGGGGACGGGCTTGGGGTCGGCCATGGTCGTGGATGGCGTCCTCGAGCCCATGGAGTTAGCCCACATGGGCTACAAGAACGGTCGCACCTACGAGGATTACGTCGGCCTCCGTGGCCTGGAGAAGTGGGGAAGAAAGAAGTGGGAGCGGCAGGTCGCTAAAGTGGTAGAGCAGCTGAAGCGCGCGCTGGAACCGGAGGACATTGTGCTCGGCGGCGGCAACAGCAAGAAGCTGAAGAAACTGCCGCCCGGCACGCGCCTGGGCGACAACACCTTGGCCTTCGTGGGTGGCTGTAAGCTGTGGGACGCGGAACGCGATCCGCGCCGCTTCCGACGGTAAGAGCTGGCAGCTACGCGCCGTCAGCCCCCAGGCGAAAGCGCACCGCATCCGCGGCTAGTCCGCCCAGAAAACGCCGCCCTTTTCGATGGGCGGCAGCACGAAGCGCGTAGCGCCCGCCTCGGGGCGTGCCGTCAGACGTTCGGGGGTTCCCAGGAAAGGCAGCCAGGTGCCGGTGTGCGTTCCCGTCAGCACGACGGTGGCGCCTGCTTCCGGCGTTTGCCGCGCGTTTCTGCCGGGGCGCAAGCCTGTGAAGTTGGCAAAGAATACGTGCGGCTTGCCATCCACGGTGGCGATCTGGGTGGCCAGCGTGCGCGCGGCGCTGACGCTTACCCGGGCGTTCTCCGGTCGCAGGCTGGCCAGGAATTGCGGGTCTGGAACCGCAGCGCCGAAGTCCCTCTCCAGCGCGTCCATGTACGCCTTGCCGGGACACTGCGAGTAACGCTTAATTTCGGCGCGCGCGCCTAAACCGGTGGCGTCGGCGCCGGTCAGAATCAGCTTTCCCGATCCTTCCACAAATCTCTGAAGTTCCCGGCGCTCGTTGTCGTCGAGCATGCGAACGTCAGGCAGGACCAGCAGGCGGCCGCGGAATTCGGCGAGGGTGCGCGGCGTGACCACCTGATATTCCAGGTGTTGCTGCATCAGCAGGATGAGCACTCCCTGATAGGAACGCACGTGCTCGGCCGCAAAGAAGTTGCGCGTGGCCGGAGAAAAATACACCCCCACCGGCTGCATGGGCTGGCGGGGGCGGAAGAACGTCTGCTCATGATCGGCGATCCAGCCGAAAACCTCACGGCGCGTGGCCAAATCGTTGGAGCCGGACATGACGTGCCCGCGCGCGTCCCAGGGGGTCGCGCCCGCCATGATTTCCGACATAAACAGGGTCTGCATGCTTTCGCGGGGCTCGATCTCCTCATCGCCGTCCCAGGAGTAGTTCAGGATCCAGGTGGGCTTGCCGCGCGCGAAGCTGCGGAAGGACTGCATGCCCGCCTGGTAGCGAAACCAGTCGAGCAGCGTCCGCGAGGAGGCCAGGTGGTCGCCGCCGCCGAATTCGTATTCGTGGGCGACGGCATCGTTCACCGCGTACAGCGAGTACACGTCGGCCCCCACGCGCACGGCTTCTTCTTCAATGCCGGGGTAAATCTCAGGGATCGTTTTGATCGCCGGGTTAACGGCCTTGGCGGTGCGATCAATCTCCGCCATGAAGTCGGTAAGCGTGTCGATGCGGAATTGGACCCACTTGCGAAAACCAGGATCGGAAAAGTCGCCCAGGGGGAGCTGCCGTGCGTCCAGCCCGGTGCGCTCGCAAAATGCGGCCAGGGTGGAATCGTCGAAGCTCGCCCAGCTGTCTTCCCAGCCCTCAAAGTGGGTCATCCAATAGGGGATATCCACGTAGATGCCGTCAATCCCGGTAGCTGCGACCTGGCGCACTCGTTCCATGTAAATTTTGCGCCAGGCGCGGGCATAGGGGCTGATCCACACGTCCTCATCCCCGGGCGCGATCCAGAACGCCGTTCCCGCTCCAAAAACGGCGGGTTCGCCGGTGCGCTTGCGCTGCAGCCAGTCGGGATGGTCCTTGGCGAGGGTATGCGGGGTCTTGCCGGCGTTGGCCGTGATGCATTCGAGTCCGGCAATGTAGACGAAGGCGTGGTTGCCGGCGCGGTGGGCTTCGCCGGCAGCGCGGCGGATGGCGGCCAGCTTCGCGCGCGGATCGAGAAAGCTTTCGTAGCGCCCAGTGACGTCGTTATCCACCTCGATTCCGAAGACGTTGCTCTGCTGCGCTTCGCGGACAATGGCAGCGGCATTGTTTGCGGTGAGCGGCCAGGCGGCAATGCGAACGTAGTGGGACCAATCCTGGCCGGGAGCGGATTCCGGCGCCGCGGCGAATGCCACGGCGACCAGCGCCAGCAGAGCGAGGGCGGCAGAGGCCGACCGCCAACGCCGGCCGCGGCAGATGCTCAGTGCGTCAGAACTCGAACCTGATTCCCAGCTGGCCATGGCGGGGGTTGCCCAACGTGGACGAAATCACGCCAAAGCTCGAATCCGGCCAGAACGTGTCCGGGATCGCGAATCGCGGCGTGTTGAAAGCATTGAAAAACTCGCCGCGCAACTCCAGCCGCATGCCTTCCCGCGGCACGAATTCCTTGGAGAAGGCGACGTCCAGGTTGTGGATGCCGTCGGCGCGCAGGTTGGAGAAGTAACGCGGCGCATTGCCCGGCTGCTCGTCTCCGGGGTCGCCGAAGCAGGATATGTTGATGGTGCTTTGTCCGGTCAGCGCCGAGCGGTGCGCGCTCAGGCCGCTGGAGGGGCTGGCACACAACACATTGGGACGCTGGTTGCCGTCCACGATGGCATTCTGCGACATGGCGATGGCGATCGGCTGTCCCGTCTGGAAGGTAAGGATGTTCGAGATGCGCCAGCCGCCCACGACTGCGTCCAGCGCACGGTTCATGCCGCGGCCCAGCCACCGGTCTCTTCCCACGGGCACATCGACGATGATGGCTGCCGCCAGCCGATGGGTAGTGTCGTTGGCGCCAATCGAATGTTCCGCCCGCAGGTTGTCGAGTTCCTGCGGATTGCCCGTGTTCAGATTGCCCACGAAGGCATTGGCACCCACGGACGAATCATCGGTCGCCTTGGAGAGCGTGTAGTTGCCTTCCAGGCTCACGTAATGGCGGCTGCGCTTCTGAAAACGAAGCTGCAGGGCGTTGTAGAAGGATTGCGCTCCCAGCAGGGGAAGTCCCTCGAGCGGACCGTTAAATTGTGGATAGGGACGAAGAATGTTGCTCAGGGGAATGGTGGCGTCGTTGTAGAGCGAATCGGGCTCGTGGAAGATGGGCGCAGCCGGGCAATAGCTGGCCGGCGCCGAAACCTGGGTGAACAGGCACTGGAAGGGATTGGCGACCGGGTCGTTCAGCTGCGCCGTGGTGTACTGGCGCCGCAGCCACGAGGGGATGTAATTACGGTTTCGGGTGCTGGAGTAGCCGCCCCAGGGCAGGTGGGTGCTGCGGTTGGCGGAGTAGTCCGCCGAAACCGTGATCTCTCCCGGGAACAGCTTCTGCACGCCCAGGTTCCACTGGTAAATCTCGGCATTGCGCGCGGCTGAGGTGCCGAGATCGTTCTGATTGCTGAACCCCCACATGGCCAGGGGGCCGTACGCTTTGCCCTGCGGCTCCGGCAATCCCGCCGGAAAGGGATTGGCGAGGGTCGCGTACTGCGTCTGAAAATTGTCCTTCGTGAAATAGATGTTGCCATCCTTGCGGAAGGCCGTGCCGGTGTACTGGAAGTTGGTGGCGACGCTCATGCCGTAATAAATTCCGGCGCCGCCGCGCAGCACCGTGTTGGGCGTGAGTTGATAAGCAAAACCCAGACGCGGCGCCCAGTTGTTCCGGTCCACCGGGACGTTGCGGTGATCGCCGCTGGGAAAGATGGTGGTGCCTTTCAGGGTGCCAGGCACGAGCGGCAGCCCGGGCACGGTGATCCCGCTATCGCCGGTAAAGTCTGTGAACTGGATGCGATTGAAACGCTCGGTATAGGGTGTACTCCATTCATAGCGCAGGCCCAGGTTCAAGGTGAGGCGGGGAGTGACTTTCCAGTCGTCCTGGAAGTAGAACGCCGTTTCCTTCGATTTATTGGCCACCGAGGGATACACGGAAATCCCACCGTAATCGCCGATGCCCAGCAGCAGGTCGGCGAAAGGATTGCCCTGGGTCGGATCAAAGGCATCCACCACCTGCTCGGTCACCGTCTGGGCAAAATGAAAGTACCCGGTGGGATAGCTGGCCTGGCGGAAGTTGTTGAAGAACAAGTGCTGCTCGCCGCCCATCTTGAAGGTATGGCGTCCCCGCACCAGCGTGAGCGCGGAGGAGTAGTTGTACAGCGTGTGCGCGAAATCGGTGTCTACGCAGCATTGCGAATAGAGCGGCGACCAAGGTTGGTCCATCAGCAGGGCGGGCATACGGGTGATGCCATTGGCATTGTTCAACAAGGCGGGAAACCCGAACTGGGTGGGATCGGGGTAATGCGACTTTCCCGGGCCAAACACGCGGTCCACGCCGAAGCGGCTGGTTACCAGGGCCGACGGCGTCGCCGTCCAGTTCCACTCGAGGGAGCCGTTATCGACGTCCGTCAGCCCATCGACACCGTCCCCCGTGATGTCGTCCGCGAGAACAACCGGCACGTGGAAGGTCTGGTGCGAGCGGCTGTATCGCCCCGACAAGCGGTGTTGCTGCGAAATCTGGTGGTCGAGCTTGAGATCGAACTGCAGCTGCTTGCTCTGATTGGTCACCACGGTGCGGAAATTATTGAAGCCGGTGCCCGGGTCCCCGGGCGTGTTGGGCAGCGGATAGAGATTGATGACCTGCCGCCCGACGGGATCCATGAGCCCGAGCGGGATCTTGTTGCCGGAGAAGGATGCGCGCGTGCACGTGCCGCTGTTGCAGGAGACCTGCCGCGGATTGAAGATCAGGTTGGGGACCACGTTGCCGTTGGCGTCCAGGATATTGCTCTGCGAGAAGTCGCCTTGACGTTCAAGCAGGCTGGGGACCGTGGCCACGATGGGCAGCGGCGCCTTGTCGTTGATCCGCTCCACGTCAAGGAAGAAGAAGGTCTTGCCCTTGATAAGGGGACCGCCCAGCGAGATCCCATATTGATCGCGCGTGTGACTGGGGCGGTCAAATCCCGCCTGCTTGTTGAAGAACTCGTTGGCATCGAGCCAGCCGCGCTGCCCGAACCACCAGGCGCTGCCGTGAAAATTGTTGCTGCCGCTCTTCAACACCATGTTGACGGTGGTGCCGCCGCTGCTGCCAAACTCGGCGGAGAAGCTGTTGCTCTGCACCTTGAATTCCTGCACGATTTCGACCGAGGGCTCGTAGTAAACGTTGCTGGTGGCTCCTTCGCCCTGCTCGGGCGCGCTGATCAGCGCGCCGTCCAGCCGCACCTCGGCGGTGGCATTGCGCTGCCCGTTGGAGACGAAATTCGTGCCTTGCGGGTAGTTGTCGCCGGTGCCCGCCCCGGTCACCTCCGTTACCCCGGCATTCAGGAATACGAGACCAAAGAAATTCCGATTCAGCAGCGGGATCTCCTTGACGTACAGATTGGTCACATCGGTTCCCAGGGTGGAGCTTTCCGTATCCAGCAGCGGCGCCGTTTCCGTGACCACGACGTTCTCGGTCACTCCCGCCGGGCGCAGGGTCAGGTTGATGGTCGTTTCCTGTCCCACAGCCAGCACAACGTTTTTGCTCTCCACTTTCTGAAAGCCCGGCGCGCTCACCGCCACGGTGTACGTGGCCGGCCTCAGGCCGGTCAGGATGTAGAGCCCGTGCTCATCGCTGCGGGTGGAGCTGGCGATGTTGGTGGCGGAGTTGGTGATGATCACCTCGGCGCGCGGGATCACCGCGCCCGTGGCATCCGTGATGGTCCCGCGGACCTGCGCGGTATAAGAAGCTTGGCCGTGGAGCGCTTGGGTGGCGCTTAGCGCAAGCGCGAAAAGAACCAGAAGGCGGACACTGCGGCGGAGAGACATGTTCTCCTCCTGCGATAGCAAAACCGTCCGGTCCCGAGCCCCCGGAGGCAGCTTTCGAATTGTTGCGATTTGACACTTTTTGTTTCGGAGTGTCAAGGACAGAGCGCACACTCGCACGGGACTGGGTCATCAAAAACCGGGGCGAGTACCATGTTGGAACTGCCGAGCGCATGGGATCTTTCCTGTTCCCGAAGCTTCGGCTCTGAGGACGGGCGGTGGCGTCGGGCAGGTCCGCCCCCCCCCGGAAGCGATGGATCGGCCAAAGCCTGCATGCATAGCTTCAGCGAGGACGAGGTAAGGGAACTGCTGGATGGGCCGGCGGCCATCGCCGAGTTGGAGGCCGCTTTCCGGCGCGATTGGCAAAGCACCGCCAGGATGCCCGCGCGGCTTCACCTTCCGCTCGCCCACGGGGGCAGTTTCCTGATCATGCCTTGCGCCGACGACGGCCAGGGGTGGATAGGCATGAAGGTGGTCACGGTCAAGCCCCAAGTCGCGCCCGGCGAAGCCCGCGTGCAGGCGACATATTTCCTTTTCAGCCATTCCACTGGGCAGATGGAAGCCACCATGCAGGCGAACCACCTGACGGCGCTGCGCACGGCAGCCATGTCGGCGGTGGCGACCAGGGCCCTCTCCCGGCCGGACGCTCGCGTGCTCGGCATCTTCGGGACGGGCGTGCAGGCCTGGAGCCATCTGGCGCTGCTGCCCCGGGTAAGGCAGTTTACGCAGGTGCTGGTGTGCGGGTCATCGCCGGAGCGAAGCCGTCAATTCGCGCAGCGCGCCGCGGCCGCTCACGGTATTGAGGTTGCGCCGGCGGAAGCCTCGGCTTGTGCCCGGCAAGCGGATGTGTTGTGTACCTGCACCACCGCTACCACCCCTCTGTTCGACGGCAGCCTGGTTCGCGCCGGCGCCCACCTGAACCTGGTGGGCGCTTTTCAGCCCGAGACGCGGGAGGTAGACGAGGGGGTGATGGGGCGCGCCCGCATTGTGGTGGACACCTACGAAGGCGCTCTGGCGGAGGCAGGCGACGTTCTCATTCCCGCCAAAATGGGCGTGGTCTCCCTGCAGGATCTCGCGGACCTGCACGATGTTCTGGCAGGAAAGAAGGCTGGCCGCGAGAGCAACCAGTCGGTGACTGTCTTTAAGAGCGTGGGCTGCGCCTATGAGGACCTGGTGGTAGCGCGGCTGGTGTACTCGGCCGCGGCCGCGCACTAAGTAGCCGACACCCGCTTCTTGTGGTATGAACTCCTGTTCGCTTGCGCCGCAGGCATGGACCCATGAAGCTCACTCGACGGGAGATGGTGCGGTTGTTGGGCGCGGCCGCGCTGGCGCCGCGAGCGCTGCAGGGCCCGTCTCGGACCTCTTCCCAGTGGGATGTTGCGGTGGTGGGCGCCGGCGTGTTTGGCGCCTGGACGGCGCACTGGCTTCGCCAGGCCGGATTGCGCGTGCTTTTGCTCGATGCGTACGGGCCAGCCAATAGCCGCGCCAGTTCGGGAGGCGAGTCCCGCATCATCCGCGCCGCTTATGGCGGTGACGATTTCTACAGTGCGTGGGTCAAGCGTTCCTTGCCGCAGTGGCACGACCTATCGGAGCGGGCCGGCCACAGCCTCTTCCAGGAAACGGGGGTCCTCACTTTTACCGACGACAGCACTCCGCTGGTGGGGCAGAGTGCCGCCGTCCTGGAGCGCCTGCACATGCCGTATGAACGGTTGGACTCGGAGGAACTGGCCCGGCGCTTCCCGCAAATCGGGGTGCATGCCGGCGATCGCGCCATCCTGGAGCCCAGCAGCGGCGCCTTGATGGCGCGGCGCGCGGTGCAGGCGCTGGTGGAGGAGCTGGTCAGCCAGGGCGTGGAGTATCGTTCTGCCTCTGTGATTGGGCCGGCGGGCCGCGGGCGCATCTCTTCCGTGAAAACCACGTTCGGGGAAGTAATCTCGGCGGACACCTTCGTCTTCGCTTGTGGACCCTGGCTGCCCAAGGTTTTCCCCCGGCTTTTAAGAGACATCCTCCGCCCGGAGCGGGGGGAGGTGTACTTCCTGGGCGTTCCGCCGGGCGACCTTTCGTTTGCTCCGCCCCGCATGCCCACTTGGATCCATAAAAGCCGGCGCTGGGACGCTTACGGCATGCCTAACCTCGAAGGGCGTGGCTTCAAGGTCGCGGTGGACGTGATCTCGCGGCCCGCCGACCCCGACGCCATGGACCGGCGGCCTTCCCCGGAGTACTTGCAAAAGGTTCGTGAGTTCGTGGCCGAGCGCTTTCCCGCGCTGAAAGATGCTCCGGTGGTGGAGACGCGCGTGTGCCAGTACGAAAACTCCACTTCCGGCAACTACATTGTTGACCGTCACCCGGAGATGGATAACGTGTGGATTGTCGGCGGCGGATCGGGGCACGGATTCAAGAATGGTCCCGCGGTCGGGGAGTACGTCGCCAACCTGATCACGCGAGGTTCGCCCCTGGAAAGGCTGCTCACGCTGGAAGATCAGAAAAAGCCGCGGGAACACCGGGTGAATTGACGGACCCCGGCCGCGCGCGCCTGCCGGCAACTGCTAGGAGGAGCCGTCGCGATTGCCGGCGGCCGAAGCCGCGTGACTGGTTCCCGCTTGCGCCGCCTTGTCGAGCAGATCCCGCTGGCGCTGTTCTTCCCGGAGGTTCTCCAGCCGCTGCTCGAATCCCTGCAGCGCCCGCAGCATGAGTTCATGGTATTCGCCGCTGCTGTGCTCGGCTTTGTCGCGGGTAGAAGAAACCAGCACCTCGACTCCGGCTTCTTCCTTCGCAATTTCCTTGACCGGGCGGGGCGGCTCCAGCGCTTTTTCCCGCTCCGCCTCTGTGGGAGCGTTGCCGGAATCCGAGGTGTGTGCCGGCAGGTCTTCGTTGGTGAAGGTGTAGCCGGAGCGGGCTTTCGCTCGGTCACTATCGCGTTGGGAGCCCTCCGCCAACTGCGCGCTCGCGGCTCCGCACGCGCCCGCGGCCATCGCCAACAACAACGCCGTACTCAAGAGTGTTCTCATAGGAATGCCTAGTAGGGAAGCTCGCGGAATGCGATCTTCTGGTAATAGAACAAGTTGTTGAAGTTCGAGGTGTAGCAACTGTCGTAGTAGATGCCGTTGCCGCCGCCACCCGTCCAGTCCAGGGTGGGAGCGCCCGGCGCGGAGCCCGAGGGCAGGGGATTGCCATTGCTGTCGAGGGTGCGGGCGATAAGAACTGCGCCGTTGAATTGCCCGTTGCCGCCACCAGAGACCAACATTGAGCCCTTCCCGATCACCAGGACAATGCCGTCGAAATTGGGATTGCCGTTGAAGTTCAAGGTCCCCGTCACCACCAGGATGCCCGCTCCCGTGGTCTTACCATTTACGACCAAGTCGCCGTTCACGATCGTGATCTGCGGGCTGGCATCGCTGCCGATGTTGATCCCCGACTGGTTACCGCTGTAGACGTTGCTGGGGCTGGCCAACGTGGTCAACATCGCGACCACCGCGTTCAATCCATCCACTGTTTTCCACTGCGATGCCAACGCGGCGCTGATGTTTTCCACGTCCGGGGAGGTTGAGCCGCTGCCTACGTAGTTACCGGCTCGCTTGCTCGGAATGGCAGTGACCAGGGAGCTGACACTGCCGTTGTCCCAAGCCCCCACCGCGGGGATGGAGGCCTGTGCCGCCCCGCAAGACTTGCCGGTGCTGTCGTCCAGGTGTGAATCAATGCCCGATATGCCGTAATTGTTGGAACTCGGGGCGCTGGCGAAGGTCGGGTTCGAACCATCGAAAGTCAGTCCCGCCGGCAACGGGGGCAGGCTATTGAGCGCGAGCTCTTCCTGCGTCATGCGCCGCGCACCCGAGGGCGTCACTGCCAGCGAAGTAGCCACGTACACCGGCTGGTAACCCTGGCCCATGGCGGCGCAGGTGGCTGCGCCCGAGAGCAGCACCTCCGTGCTGCCATTCCAGCAAACCTGGGTTTGCTTTACCGCCGCGCTGCTGCTGTTGTTGCCGTTCACGTAGTAAGGGGCAGCGGTCCCGTTCGCCTTGTAAGTGATGCGCACCCACTTGTAATTCATGGCCGCAGCGGTATTGCTGAACGGCGAAACGCTGTTCACGCTCTTGTACCAGCTGGAGCCGCTAGGCACGCTCGTGCACCTGTTCCCTGTCCCGGGGTTGGACAGGCCCAGGTTGAAGGTTTCCTGGCAGAGCTCGGTGTCGAAGTACGCATTACCGCTGGTCCAGGGCTGCACCGTGTCCGAGGTGCCGGCGGGATTCACTAGATACAAGACGCCACCGGTAGAAGAAGGCATGGTGGACGGTAAGGAGCCGCTGATGGTGTTGCTGGAACTGGCCCGCATGCGGTCCCGGACCTCTTCCAAACCGCCGCGCGAGGCAAAATATGACTGCTGCGATGACCGAAAATTGTCATTCACGCGCGTTTCCGTGTCACCCATGTACATCAGCCCCAGGGCGATTCCGGTCAACAGCAGCAGCGAGAAAATGCAGAGCAGCAGGGCAATGCCCTTCTCCCGGCCAGCTAAATGCTGATTTGACGGCAGGTTCCGGTTCTTTTGTCCACCTGAAATCGCTTGTGCTCGGTTTTGCATAGATGGCCTTGTGCCACAACCAGCTCGTTATGCAACGTACGGTTGCAAGCTGCGGGCCAACTGCATGTGTGGGAGGGAGGAATGTGACCAAGGTATGCAGTCGCTGGTGAAAAATGTCTGGAGCTCGCGGTTGCGGGCGCGCCCGCACGAGGGGGCGTGACCCGCTGACCAAAGTAACACCGCCACCGGCTCAGAACTTCAGCTCGACTGTGCCCGTGGACTCCTTGTCCGCAGCAGCGTACCTCCAGTTCTTCACGGCCTTCAACGCCGATTCCGCGAGCAGGGGATGGCCGCCCACGTACTCCAGCCGGCGCACGCTGCCATCGGGTTTGATCCAGATCTTCAGTTTCACCGAGCCGTGCAGGTTCATGTTCTTGGCCAGTTCCGGGTACTCCGGATCTTCCTTCTTCACGATCGCGCGGCTGGGCTGGTCGGCGGCATGCCCCAAGGTGGCCAGGAGCAGCGTGCAGAGCAGAATGTGCTTGAGTCGGTTCATCTCCTACCTCCTTTCCTGGGCTTTGTCAGAAAATTAACCTCAATGCCAGCTGCACCACGCGAGGTTCACGGGAGCGCTGCACCAGGCCGAAGCTGGACCCGTCGGTAATGTTGCCATCCGGGTTCAGGAACTGGGTGTGATTCATCAGGTTGAAAAATTCGGTGCGAAACTCGAGGGTGTCTTTCTCCCGCAGCGGAATGATCTTGTGGACAGCCAGGTCAACGTTGGCGATACCCGGCCCGCAGCAAAGCGCGCGAGGCGCATTGCCGACTTGTCCTAAGGACGCGTTCGTAAAGGCGGAGGTGTTGAAGTAGTACCCGCCGCTGGTGCGCGGATCCAGCCGTTGGAAGGGGGCGACCTGGTTCGGTTGCCCCGGCGATTCAAAGTCCAGGCTGCCCATCAGTTCCTGGTCGCTGGAGGAGGTCAGGCGAATGGGAAAACCAGACTGAACCGTGACGATCCCGGCCAGCGCCCATCCGTCGCTGAGAAACCGCGTCCAGTTGGCCGGCTTCAATTCCGGCAGTCGCCAGTACTCGCTTACCACCAGGTGATGGCGGGCGTCGAACAGCGAAAGCGACCGCGAGCGGCTGGGATCCAGCGGGTTGATGGAGTTCTCGAAACTGGATGCGTTGTCCATGGACTTGCTAAAGGTGTACGAGGCCAGCAGGTCCAGGCCATGTCCCATGCGCTTGCTGAGCTGCGTCTGGAACGAGTTGTAGGAGGAATTGGCCACCGGCGTCATGGCAAACAGGCTGCTGAACACCGGCACACCGTCCGGGGGACAGCCTGCCCCGGTGGTGGGCTGGCACATGGGCGAGGAATACGGCCGCAGACCAACCAGCGTGATGGGATTGGGATTGGGGCCGGTCACGCTTGGCACCGACCCGTACGGCAGGTGCAAGGTGACGCCGGCCGGGATCGCTCCCGCCGGAATGTAGTAGGCCTCGTCTTCGCCAAAGGGACCGCACGACATTCCCGGAATCTGGTTCAGATCGAGGCAGGTCTGCGCGTTCCCGAAATTCTGGTCCACGCTGGCCAGTAGCCGGTGTCCCTGGCTGCCCACGTATCCGAATTGCAGCAGCATGTCGTGCGACAGCTCACGCTGAAATGTCAGGTGATACTGGTTGGCGTATTGCGTCCGCAAGGTCTGCGGGTAATTCGCAAAAAGGACGATGGGCCGGAACAGCGCAAAATCGACGGGAGTTCCCGGCGCCGGGTTCTGAAATCCGTTGAACGGATTGGGCGTGACCGTGCCGTTTTGCCCCAGAAACGGCGTGTTGAAAAACGTGTTGGTCAGGAACGTGCTGCCGCCAAAGGGAGGCTGCGCGACGAAGGACGCGAAGATCAGCTCCTCGTTGGAATCGTAGAACATTCCGTAGCCGGCGCGCAGGCTGGAGCGGCCGGGCCCCCCGGTGATCTTCGCCAGCCAGTTGTCTTTCCAGTCCGGCGACCAGGCAATGCCGACGCGCGGAGCGAAGCCGCCGTAATACGTATTGGTCAGTCCACCGGGAACGTTGCGATCGCCGGGAAAGACCAGGCCCAACGGGAAGACGGAAGCGGCCGGCCCGCTGGCTGAGCAGTCGGCTGAACCGAAGCTACTGAGCAGCGGGTCAGAGGGATTGAGCTGGCAGGGATAGCGCGTGGTTGCCTGTCCGGGGCGGAAAGCCTGCACCCGGTCCCCCGCGTCTGCCTGCGGCGTCGTCAATTCCCAGCGCAGCCCGTAATACAGCGTCAAATTCGGTTTCAGCTTCCACGAATCCTGGGCGAAGAGGCCCACATGAGTACTGCGAACGTCCACCGCATTGGCTGCGCCCTGGGAATAGCTGTCGGGCAGCCCCAGGAGGTAGTTGGGCACCAGGTCGGAAAAACCCACGTCGTTGGGTCCACCCCCGGTGAACTGGAAATTTCCGTTCACGTTGAAGAAATACGTCTGGTGAAAGCGCTGGTTGCGGGCGTCCGCGCCGAACTTCAGCGAGTGGTTGCCGACCACCTTGCTCAGGGTATCGAGCGCCTGGTAGACGTTTCCGGTTTGCGAGAAGCTGCCGTTGGCATTGTTGCCGATGCTGAAGCCGCCGGCGAGCGCCACGAACGGCACGCCCTCGTAGGCCGCGCCATAACCCGGCGTGATGCCCAGCCGGGGATTGTTAGGATCCGCGAAGCAGAATTGAGCAGGAACAGTGTCGCACGAACTCTGCACCAGGCCGGTGTGCGCCGGCGACAGGAAATTCCTCTGCCCATCGCGGTAGTAGACCAGGTGCGATTCGTTGATGGTCTTGGCATTCAGCACCCAGTTATGTGCCAGGTTCAATTGCTGGAAGCGGCTGCGCGTCAGGTTGCCGAAGCCGGGCAGGGCGGCGCCCACCGCCTGAAACCGGGAAAAAGGCTCATTGTCGTAAGTGTCGGTTCCGTAATAGTACAGGCTGAGTTGCTGCTGGCTGTTCAGGTTGTGGTCCAGCCGCAGCGTGATCTGGTCGGCGCGCACGGCCGAATCCGGCACTCCGCGAAAGGTTTGTGCCCCCACGTTGGCCGCAGGCACGAACCGATTCATTAAGTCGGCAGCGGTTGGGTCAAAGCAGGAGCCAGGAATGACGTTGCCAGGAAACAAGGCCGAATAGGACGTTCCCGCCGCCAAGGGTGCTCCGCCGCGGGCTGCAATCGCGGCCGCGCAACCCGGCCGGTTGGTCAGTGCCGAGGCGACAGTAGCGTCTTGCAAAACGCCGGAAAAGGGCTGGCCGAAGCTGAAATCTCCCAGCCGTTCCTGGCTGGTGGGCACCGCGATGCTGTCGGAGGTGATGCCCTGCCGCAGCCGGTGGCCTTCATAGGACGAGAAGAAAAATGTCTTGTCGCGACGAATGGGTCCGCCCCAGGTGCCGCCAAACTCGTTCTGTTTGAAATCCGCTTTCTGCGGATCGAAGTAGCCGCGCGCGTTTAACACGCTGTTCCGGAAGTACTCGTACAGGCTGCCATGCCACTGGTTGTTGCCCGACTTGGTGATGACGTTGAGCACCGACCCCGAGTTGCGGCCCAGCTCGGCATCGTAATTGTGCGAGATCACCCGGAACTCGCTGATGGAATCGGGCGAAGGTTGCAGGGACGGCGCATTGATGAACTGGTCGCCCGCATGGCCGCCGTTCACGTTGTAATTGTTCGATCGTGCCCGGCCCCCGCTCACCGAGACCACGCCCGGCTGGTCGCTTCCGAAGAACAGGTCGGCGCCCAGCGTGCTTTCCACGCCGGGTTGAAGCTGCAACAGTTCGTAGGTATTGCGCGACTTCAAAGGAAGCTGCCGCACCAGCACCTGGTCAATCACCACCCCGAGTTGCGTGCTGGTGGCTTCCACCAGTCCAGCGGAGCTGCTGTGCAGGGAGCCGGAGGAGGCCTCGTGATCGCTCAGCGTAATCGCAAGCGTCACCACCTGGCCGATGCTGGCGCGTACGTTCTGCGCCTTGAAAGCTACGAAACCATCGGCCTTCACCTCCACGTCGTAGCTGCCCACCGGCAAAGAGGTGATTTCGAAGTTGCCGGTGTCATCCGAGGTGGCTGCGCGCATCAGAGCCGTATCCCGGCCAGTAATAATGGCAAGCGCGCTAACTACCGGGTGGCCAGAAGGATCGGCCACATGCCCCTGAAACACGGCCGTATTTTGCGCAGGCGCCATCCCTGCCGCGAACAGCAAGAACACAAGGCACAACCAGAGCGTGCAGCGACGTAGTCCGTTCATTCTGGGCTCCTGGGCATTACCC
The DNA here is from genome assembly GCA_024281115.1 of Terriglobales bacterium. Lineage (GTDB taxonomy): Bacteria > Acidobacteriota > Terriglobia > Terriglobales > Acidobacteriaceae > JAMXLI01. The sequence continues at coordinate 20,186 of JAMXLI010000267.1, forward strand.
ACGTGCAAACCCTAAGCGACCATGGTCACTGCCCTCAAGTAACTGGAGTAACCGGCGAAGAGAAGGCGGCCGTCAGGCGCGCTCAGTTGTTCGCGGCGAGCACGTCGAGAGAGGAAGCGCCGCCACGCCGGCCCGCTGCTCCGCAGGCCCATGCTCCTGCGTAGACCAGACAGGCGAGGAAGGCCACGGCCGTGGTCCCGCCGATCATGGTGGCGTTCTCCAGCACTCCCCCCATGACGGCTCCCAGCAGGTTCATGGCCAGGGCGGTTGGCGGCGACACTACACTGCGGAAAGCGGATGAGAAGATCAAGCCGGAGAAGAAGACCGGAAGTGCCGTAAAGGCGGTGGCCACCCAGGCGCTCTGGGAAAGACGCAACCCTCCCCATCCCAACACGGGCAGGGCGATGCTGGATGCCACTAGCAATAGCAGCACGGCATAACAAAAAGGCACACTGACCCGGACTCGGGCCGCTAAGACGTTCGCCGCCAGGGCCATAAACAGGAATGCGCTGATCACGGCCGCATTCACCAGCCAGGTGGATCCGAACAGCAGCGCCAGCCGCGTGACCGCATTCGTTTCCAGTAACAGGAAACCTGCTCCCAGAAGGAAAAATTCGGCAGTGCGGCGGTTCCATCGCTGGCGCACGCTGTTTCTCTGCCAGAGCCAGGCTGTGACCACAAATGCGGCGAGTACCACCACCAACGATAGGGGCACCGACCGGGTTTCCAGATAGAGGAATGGCCAATTATCGGTAGCCACCACGGCGCTGCGGCTGCCATTACGCAATTCAGGGGTGGCATCGGGGATGTCGGGAGGGATGGGACGATCACGGGCCGGCCCTTCGACGTACACCATTCCCAGCACGCTGGCCGAGGTAGCGAGCGCGCGCGGCTCAACGCCATCGAAGGCCTGCGTCAGAGTGGCGAACAGGCGATGCGCGGCAAAACTTCGGGTAGCCGCGAAGGCCAGCACCAGCGAGCCGTGCGGCTTCAGCAGCTTTCTGGCCGCCGCGAAACCTTCGCGCGTGTACACATAGTTATCGAGCCGAATGGACGAGAAACTGGTGAGCAGCGTAGAAGAATCCAGAAAACCGAACACGATGAGGTCGTACTGTCGCGGAGCCTTGCGAAAGAAGGCGCGCGCATCGTCCACATACGTGGTGACCCGCGGCGACTGGTAAGGACGTTCGGGATGATATCGCCGGCCCAGTTCGAGGATCACGGGATCGATTTCGACAGCGTCCACGTGCTGCGCCCCGTGGCGCAGAGCTGCCGCAACGTCGTTGCCGGTGCCGGCGCCCACGACCAGAACGTCTCCGGCCTCGGGCACCAGCTGGTAGGGCAACTCATAGTAGGCACGCACCGAGCGATTTGGCTGGGCTGCAGGGTGTTCTCGCATGAACTCAGGCGAGAGATTCACCATGGTCTGGTACCACAGGTGGTTGTAATGAAGGCTGTAGGAGCGTGCAGAAGAGCTGCCGGCGGACCCAACCGCCTCAATATCAATCCGGTGATACGGCGACCAGAAGGTTTGCCGGTGCGTGATTCCCGTGGCCACCACGACCAGCGCCAGTAAAGCAAGCTGCAGCCAATTTTTCGGCAGCAGGGGCAGGAGAAGCGCGAACCCCACTGCCAGCCAGACGACCGGCGGAGTTCGCAGGAACGACAGGAGCGTAAACGCCACCATGCCCGCCAGGCTCCCGGCCAGGTTCACTCCGTATCCGAGGAGTGGGCGGGCGTGCTCCAGGCCCTCGCCAACTTCGGCGCCCAGCGCAGTGAAAAATGCAACCATGAGCCAGAGCATCAGGAGCACGAAGCCAAGGTAGCCGGCGAGCGACCAGGCGCGCGATACGCCGGCGCTTCCAAACTGATATTGCCACCCCAGCGAGGGTTGCGGGACGTAGCTGCTGAAGCGCGCGAGCAGGAACAGGGCCGCACCCTCGAAAACGAAACCGCGTCCCAGCATTCTGCGAGGGCGCAGCATTCCACTGCCAATACCGAAAAAGCTGGCGATCAGGGGAAGATTTTTGAGCGTGCCGAAAACCTGAAATTCCGTGCTGATGTAGCGGATGACCAGCAGTTCGAAATAGAGCGCGAGAAAACTTGCCAGCGCCAGGCGAGTGAGGTTGTGTTCTTCGGCGGTTCGGGACACAGATGGGGTTGTCGAGACCGTCATGGGCTCACGGCTAACTTTGAAATGAGAACGGGATTCAGGTGGCTACTTATAGCGCGACGCTGCGAGACAAAACAAGCGTCCGCTGGGAGCGCCCGGGGTGCCTCCGGCAGGTACCGGCGCAAAGGCGCCAGAAGAAGTCGGATCATCACCAATCTCAAAGCGTGACCGAAGTAACGCAAAGCTGAGCGCAGAATACTTGTGAGCGACTCATTACCATGGTTTCGCCCGGTTATCGTTAAACCTCCTCCGGCTACCCCCCAGTCGGCTATCCTCAATTTTCATCCTGAGATAGGCGCTAAATGGATCGGCCTACGATGCATAACCGACAGGACCCTGTGCCGCGCACACTCACTGCCGTCGCCATAGATCTGGCTCCTGAGCTGGTCGCCGCGCTGCACCAGACCTTTTCCCGCGGCAACGTGAATCTGGAAGCTGTGACTCCGGGCAAGGCGGAACAGCAAGCCAAGGACGGGGCGCAAGCCTGCTTCGTTCCCTTGAAGCCAGGCGCGCTGGGAAGCGTCAGAAGGGCCCGCTGGTTCGCTCGTCAGCGCACCCTGCTCTACGGTGTCGGTAATATCACCGACGTGGAGCGCTTTGCCGACGCCGGCATTAATGCGCTGGTGGATTTCAATGACGAGTTGAGCCTGAAGGCAGCAGTGGACACCACGCGCAACCTGCTGTCGCGGCAGTTTGATGAAAGCAGCCGCATTCCCATCGTTGTTCCGGTGGTGGCCGAGACGGAGACGGGCGCCGTGCAGGGAATCACCAAGAACGTTGGTTGCGGTGGCATGGCGGTGCGGCTGCACCGCAGCTCCAGCCTGCCGGCGGTGGTGAGGCTCGTATTCCAGCTTCCCGGCGAGAGCGCCATGCGAGTTTTTGCGGCCACCCGGTGGTATTCAGGCTCGCTGGTCGGATTGCAGTTTTGCCCTTCCGAGGTGGCCAGCTCGGTCAAGCGCTGGGCCGTCCAATATGCGCAACTGGGCCGTCCGCGGATCGCCAGGTACCCGGCGCAGCGCAACCCATCTCGGGACAACTGAACTATGCCGGCAACATACATCCCGGAGGATGCCTCCAGGTCCGCCGTGCGGGTGGACGTCTCTCCTCGCACGCTGGAGGCGGCCGAGATTTCTCCGAAGGCTCACGCCAGGCCATGGCGATTTGCCGTGCACAGCCAATGGTTCTGGTACTCGCTCGCATCCTGCCTTTGCTGGACGGGATGGGCGCTGACCGCCCGCCTGGGAGCGGCACAGATGCCGGCGACAACCATGGAGTTCGTCTCCACCTGTGGCTTTCTGCTGGTCACAGTGGTGGTATTGGCCACGCGGCGCCGCGCCGCACGCGACCGCCGGGGCGGAGCCTATGCGCTGGTCAGCGGAATTCTGTTGGGGCTGGGAGGAACGGCGCTCTACGAGGCGTACCGCATTGGGCACAACACCAGCGTGGTTACCGCCACGACGTCGCTGTACCCGATCGTGACGGTGGCATGTGCGGTCATTGTGCTGCGCGAGCGGTTGTCCTGGATTCAGGTGGTTGGCGTTGTATTTGCCGTCATCGCCATCCTGGCTTTGTCGGTGTAGGCATTTTTATAGAAGGTGACTTTTGCACTTATTCGGTTGGCAGGGCCTCTCCTTTGTGGTGCTGCTGTGCTGGGGAGTGCTCGCAATTTTTCAAAAACTCGCCATGAACCGCATCTCCGCGGCGCCCGCGCTCGCGTGGACGGCGGGGGGAATGGCACTTCTGCAAATATTCTTTCTGCCTAACATCCTGGCGGTTCATTACCCGGCAGCCAGCGTTGGCTGGGCGCTGCTCAATGGGGTATTCAACGGGCTGGGTATTCTCTTCCTGCTGACGGCGATGCGCAGCGGCGGCAAAGCGTCGATCGTCGAGCCGCTCTCCGCCCTCTATCCCGTGCTGGTGGTGCTGCTTGCGCCCTTTATCCTGCATGAAAGCATCAGCACGGTGCATGCGGCGGGCGTGCTCTGCGCCGCCATCAGCGGCATTCTTTTGTCGGCGGAAGCCTCTGAGCAGGGCTGAGGGCGCTTCCAGTTCATCTCGCCCGGGAACAGGGTCGGGAACATCTGCCGCCCTGTGAAAACCAACGGCGCAAAAGCAAACGCCGCGAGCCGGAGCCCGCGGCGTTTCGTAAGTTCCCAGCAAATCAGTCGTGCACGCCGTCCATGAAGGCGCGCAGCTTGCGCGACCGGGAAGGATGGCGCAGCTTGCGCAGCGCCTTGGCTTCGATCTGCCGGATACGTTCGCGGGTCACGGCGAAGGACTGGCCCACTTCCTCCAGCGTGTGCTCGCTGCCGTCCTCCAGGCCGAAGCGCATCTTGATCACTTTTTCTTCGCGGGCCGTCAACGTGCGCAGCACCTGGGCCGTCTGGTCCTTCAAATTGACGTTGATGACCGCCTCGGCGGGGGACACCACGGCGCGATCCTCGATGAAGTCGCCCAGGTGTGAATCTTCCTCCTCGCCGATCGGAGTTTCCAGCGAGATGGGCTCTTGCGCGATCTTGAGCACCTTGCGGACCTTGGCCACGGGAATGTCCATCCGCTTGGCGATTTCCTCCGAGGTCGGCTCCCGCCCCAGCTCCTGCACCAGTTGCCGCGAGGTGCGGATCAGCTTGTTGATGGTCTCGATCATGTGCACCGGGATACGGATGGTGCGCGCCTGGTCCGCGATGGCGCGGGTAATCGCCTGCCGGATCCACCAGGTCGCATAGGTCGAGAACTTGTAGCCGCGCCGGTACTCGAACTTGTCCACCGCCTTCATCAGGCCGATGTTGCCCTCCTGGATCAAGTCCAGGAACTGCAGGCCGCGGTTGGTGTACTTCTTGGCAATCGAAACCACCAGGCGCAAGTTGGCTTCAATCAGTTCGCGCTTGGCGTATTCGGCATCGATGTCGCCCTGGATGATTTCGCGTTGGGTGCGCTTCAGTTCCTGGTAGCTGACGCCCGATTCGCTTTCCAGCTTTTCCTGATCGCCTTTCAATTGCCGCGCCTGGCGGCGGTATTCCTTCTTCTGCTCGTCGCTGCGGGTGCTCTCCGCCTTTTTCTCCAGGTTCTGGATCTGGCGGTCCAGGGCGCGCATGCCCTCGACGGTCTTGTTCACCCGGTCAATCAGGCGCTTACGCTCACTGTTAGTCACGCCCAGGTTGCGCAGGGCGCGCGACATGCGCACCACTTCCCGGGCCAGGTTCCAGCGCACGCGCCGGTAGTCCTTGGGCCGCTTCTGCTTGGAAATATCGGCGAACTTTTCCGCCAGTTGACCCACTTTCTTATAGTGGCGGGCTACCTCGTCGATCTTGCCGGTCATCTCGTTCAACCGGTTGGTCAAGACCTCTTCGGTGATCTCCTCCTCGTCGAAGGTGACGATTTCCTTGATGGAGCGCACGCCGCGCTTCAGGTCCTCGCCCAGGGCGAGGATTTCGCGAATCACGATGGGGGAGCGGGAAAGGGCCTTCAGAACGCGATTCTGGCCGCGCTCAATGCGCTTGGCGATCTCCACCTCGCCTTCGCGGGTAAGCAGCGGGACCGTGCCCATCTCGCGCAGGTACATGCGCACCGGGTCATTGGTTTTTTCCAGAGCCCCGGGGGTGAGATCGAGTTCGACGTCCTCGCCCGCCTCGATGTCTTCAGCTTTGTCCAGAGCGGACGAGGGCAGCTTCGAGGGTCCCTCCAGGACGTCGATCCCCTGCGTGCCAATCGTGGTCAGCAGGTCGTCGAGGTCCTCGGGCGAGTGAACGTCGTGGGGAATCAAGTCGTTCACCTCGCTGTAGGTGAGGTATCCCTTTTCCTTGCCTGCATCAATCAGCTTTTTGATATCGTCGAACTTGTCTTCAAGAGCCAAACCGGCCTACCCCTGTTTGAACGTTGCGGATGGCGACGCCTCTCGCGGAGGTGGGATTGCGTTCGCGGAGCTGGCGTCGGCGGAAACCTTGGAAGTGTAGCATGCCGCCACGCCGTGAACAATTTTCAGCTTGATGCGTCCGCAGACCCCTGCCGAAGTCACCCGCTATCAAATAGTTAGATGACAGCAGCCCCGGTTAAGTTTCGTTCCAGGACGGCTGGATGTTATTCGCCTGACTACTCCGTCCGGCCGAACAGGGCCCGGTCCACCTGCAGCTTCTCCTGGACCAGCTGACCCAGCACGGCCTGGTCGTTCCTACGCTCCGCGGCTGTGATCTCTGCTTGGATTTGACGCTGCCGGCGCTCCAATTGTCGCCTGCGCAACGCTTCAATCGCACCCTCCACCAGCTCGGGCGTAAGTGCTTCATCCTCTTGGATTAGGGCGCCGGCCAAAAGCTTGCGTTCCGCCTCCGTCAAGGGCAGTGACATGGGGTCGCTCGCGGTCCCCGCTGCCTCAAGAAGCTGGTTGAGCAACGACTCCGATGCCAGGCCCACGTGCAGGCGGTCACCCGAAAGGGCGAAATGGGCTTGGCGGGCGGGGTCAAACTCCTCTTCCGCGCCGTCGCGCGCCGACAAATGGCCTTCTCCTGGCAGAATCTGGCAGCTGGTAGACAGCGCGCGAATCAAAATACGCTCCGCATGCGTCGCCTGAGGCTCAGCCGGCACTTTCAGGCGAGCGGCAGCACGGTCGGTGGCGGCGTGCCGCAGTTCCTGCCGCAACACAGCCGAGTCGATGCCTAGTTTCTGGGCGATCTCGCGCGAAAGTTCGTCCCGCGCGATGCGGCTGGGCACGCGCTGGATGTGCGGCAGCAGGTAGTTGACCGCCTTTACCTTGCCCTCTGCGGTGCGCGCGGGAAAGAGCTTCTGCGCGCGATCAATAAGGTAATCCAAATACTTTTGCGAACCCCGGATGGCATCTTCGTACGCGCTCTTGCCTTTACGGCGGATGAAAAGGTCGGGATCGAAACCCGCTTCCAGGGTGATCACCCGGATTTGAAAATCTTCGCTCACCAACAGGCCCAGGGTGCGCTCGGTCGCGGCGGCGCCGGCGGTATCCGGATCGAAGTTCACAATCACGTTCTTGGTGAAGCGTCCGAGCAGCCGCGCCTGCAATTCCGTGAACGCGGTGCCTGAAGTCGCGAGCACGTTGTGCAGTCCCGCGGCAAAGACCGAGATGCAGTCCATCTGCCCTTCCACCAAAATGGCGTAATCGAGCCGGCGGATGGCCTCCTTCGCCAGGTCCAAGTTAAACAAAACGCGTGACTTGGAGTAGATGGCGGTCTCGGGTGAATTCAGGTACTTGGGGCCAGCCTTTTCATCGGGGCTCAGCGTGCGCCCGGTGAAGGCGATGACCCGCCCAGCTTCGTTGGCGATAGGGAAAACGATGCGATTGCGGAATTTGCAGTAAAGCTGCGCCGGGCGGGCCCCGGAACCGGCGGAATCCGCGCCCTCAGTTTCCTTCCAGGAGAACAGGCCGGAAACTTTGAGCACGGGCTCGTCGAATTTTGCGCGCAGGTGATCGCGCAAGAGGAAGCCGGAGTTGGGGGCATAACCGATGCGAAAGCGGCTGGCGGTGGCATCATCGAGGCCGCGCCCGGCAAGATACTCGCGGGCATGCGCCGCTTCGGGCTGCCGCAATTGGGACTGGAAAAATGCGACGGCGGCTTCATGAATCTCGAGCAGCGCCATGCGTTCCCGCGCCTCGCGGGCTTCCTCGGGGCTGCTGAAGCTGGTTTTGGGCAGGGGCACGCCGACCTTGTGTGCCACCAGCCGCACGGCTTCCGGGAAGGTGATGTTCTCCAGCTTCTGCACAAAGCTGAAAACGTCGCCTGAGGCGCCACAGCCGAAACAGTGGTAGAACTGGCGCGTGGCATGCACGGAGAAGGACGGCGTTTTTTCCTGGTGGAAGGGGCAAAGCCCGGAAAAATTCTGGGCGCCGGCTTTCTTGAGCTTTACGTACTCGCCCACCACCCGCACGATATCGGCCTGCTGCTTGAGGGTGTGGGCGAAGTCGCCAGGGTTGGACACGGGGTTATCCTCCCCGGTCACCAGCCTACCGCAGAAGCGAAATAAAAGCGAAATGCTGTGGATTGCCTGTGCATATTTCGGTTTTCTTCTGCATGCCTCTGCATAAGGCAGATGGAAGTGGAATTGCTTAATCGCCAATGACTTCCGCCCCGCCTCCGCAGCCATGGGCGGGAGCCTGATCGCGCATTGCGCAGTCTACCTTTTCAGCTTAGGATGGCTCATCCATTCACCGTTCGAAGCGGACGTGTGCCGGCGATCAGAATGCCCAGCGTGACGCCCACCAATACCCTGGAGGTAAAGCAGCGGCTGGTCTCGGCGGCCTCCGTCGAGGATGACGCCTCGTTTGAATTAAAGCTGCGGCCCCGCCGCCTGGGGGAATTCATCGGGCAAGCGCGGGTGAAGGAAAACCTCTCGGTGGCGATCGAAGCGGCCCGATCGCGGGGCGAGGCGCTGGACCACGTACTGCTTTATGGCCCTCCCGGGCTGGGGAAGACGACGCTGGCGACCATCATCGCCAACGAACTGGGCGTGGCATTCCAGCAAAGCTCGGGACCGGCGCTGCAGATCAAGGGCGACGTCACCGCCATTCTTACCAACCTGCGCGAGAAGCAGGTCCTGTTCATTGACGAGGTACACCGGCTCCAACCGCAATTGGAGGAACTGCTCTACTCGGCGCTGGAGGATTACAAACTCGACATCATCATTGGCCAGGGTCCGGCGGCGCGCACCCACACCATGGAGGTGAAGCCGTTCACCTTCGTGGGCGCGACCACCCGCACGGGACTGCTTTCGGCGCCCCTGCGTTCGCGCTTCGGCCTGGTGCTGCGGCTGGAGTTTTACACCGACGGGGACCTGCAGGTGATCGTGGAGCGCTCGGCGGAAATCCTCGGGGTCGGCGTGGATGCCGAGGGCGCGCTGGAGATTGCCCGCCGCGCCCGCGGAACGCCGCGCATCGCCAACCGGCTCCTGCGGCGGGTGAGGGATTTTGCGCAGGTGCGCGGCGCCGGGCGCATTGATCTGCCCACGGCCCGGGCCGCGCTCAAGATGCTCGAGGTGGACCAGCATGGCTTCGATGAGGTGGACCGAAAGCTGCTACTGACCATTATTGAGAAGTACCAGGGCGGCCCGGTGGGCGTGAACACGCTGGCCGCGGCCCTGGCCGAGGAAGCGGATGCCATCGAGGAAATTTACGAGCCGTTCCTGATCCAGATTGGCTTTCTGAATCGCACGCCGCGGGGCCGCACGGTCACGCGGCTGGCCTATGAGCATTTCGGCATTTCCCCCAATCGCCGGCAAAGCTCGCTGTTCTAGGTTCGATCCTCCAATCGCGAAGACGTGAGCGCGGACACTTACGCGTTGCCATTGCGGTTGTTAGAATCGCGCCGTCTTCAGGCTGGGAGCCGAGCGGGAGCGGGTTCCGGTGCTGGACGCCTTCACACCGTGCGAATCCTTCCCATGCTGGTGCTATTCACCGTGGCACTCTGCGCGTCCGGCGCAGGGGCGGCGGGGCGGCCGGACCGCGCGGCCGAGCCCGAGCGGCCGCACCTCGTCATTCCGCTCCTGCCGCACCCGCCCGTCCTGGAGGATTTCGTCACGATGGAACCGCAAGGCGAGAGCGCCGCGCGCATGGCCAAAGTGACGGGCTTCATCCAGCGCGAGCCCAACGATGGCGAGCCCATCAGCGAAGCCACCAACGTCTATGTGGGATACGACCAGAAAAATCTTTACACAGTTTTCGTGTGCTTCGACCGTCAGCCGGAAAAGATCCGCGCCCGGCTCACGCGCCGCGAAGACATCTTCGATGACGAGACCGTGGAGGTAATGCTCGACACCTTCCGGGATGAGCGCCGCGCGTATGTCTTCCAGTCGAATCCCCAAGGTGTGCAGTGGGACGGAATCTATACCGAAGCGGGCGGAGACTTCGGCACCGACTTCCACAACTTTGATGCCTCGTGGGACACGGTGTGGAACACGCATTCCCGTCTTACCGATCGGGGATACGTCGTATTCTTCTCCATCCCATTCAAGAGCCTGCGCTTCCGTCCCAGCGCAGAGCAGACGTGGGGAATCATCTTCAACCGCTACGTGCAGCGCACGCAGGAAAATGCGTTCTGGCCGGCCTTGACGCACCGCGTGCAGGGCCGGCTGAACCAGGAGGCGCTGCTGACCGGGCTGGAGGGCATCTCACCCGGCCGCAACCTGCAATTCATTCCCTACGGCATCTTCCGCTCTTACCACGCGCTGGACACGCGCGATCCCTTGGTGGCGCGATTCAGCAACAAGGACGCGCAGGGGCAACTCGGGCTGGACGCGAAATATATCCTGCACGACAGCCTGGTGCTGGATGTGACCGCCAACCCGGATTTCAGCCAGGTCGAATCGGACGACCCGCAGGTGACCATCAACCAGCGGTTCGAGGTGTTCTTCCCGGAGAAGCGGCCTTTTTTTCTGGAGAATGCCGACTACTTCCAAACCCCGATGGACCTCGTGTTCACGCGGCGCATTGTGGACCCGCAGCTGGGATCGCGCTTGACCGGCCGCGTGGGCGCCTACGCGCTGGGTATGTTCGTGGTGGATGACCGCGCGCCCGGGGTGCTGCTGCCGCCCTCGGACCCGGAGTCGCACAAGAAAGCGTATTTCGCCATCGGGCGTCTGAGCCGCGACCTGCGCAACCAATCAAATGTCGGGCTCTTATTCACCGACAAGGAGTTCAACAGCGCCTTCAACCGCGTGGGCGGCGCCGACACCCGGCTGAAATTCACCAGGAACTGGACGCTGACGGGGCAGGCGGTGACCAGTTCAATGCGACTGCAGGATGGAACGTACCTTGCCGGGCCGGCGTACAAAGCTGACCTTGCCTACAGCGACCTGCACATCAACTACGATTCCCAGTACAACGACATCAGCCCCAACTTTGTCAGCGAGCCGGGATTCATTCCGCGGGTGGACATGCGCGAGACGCGCAACACCGTCCAGTACACGTTCCGGCCGCGCCAAGGTCCGTTGCTTTCGTGGGGGCCGCGTATGTTCGTGCAGCGGCTGTGGGGTCACGATGGGACCTTTCTCGACGGCGCGTACGAGCCCGCCTTGTTGTTCCAGTTCAGACGGCAGACATCTCTGACGCTGGAGCCCTCCAGCTTTTACCCCGAGCAGTTGCGCCCGATCGACTTTCCTGTATTGCCGGCGGTCGCCAGTTACAACCAGCAGTTTCACCTGGCTTCGCTGGACAGCAGCATCTGGCGCCCGCTGAAACTTCATGCTTCGTACGGCTGGGGACCAGGCGTGAATTACCTGCCGCGCAGCGGCGAGGCGCCGTTTCTCGCCAAGACAGACTCGGCCACTCTGGAAGTCACGGTGACACCCAAGTCAAACCTCAAGCTAGACAACACGTACCTGTTCAATCGGGTGCGCAATTTCCAGGGCGTGGCGGTCTTCGATAACCACATCGTCCGCTCCAAGATCAACTACCAGATCACGCGCGAGCTGTCGCTGCGCTTCATCGAGCAATACACGGCGGTGCTGGCCAACCCGGCGCTCACCTCTCTGGCCACGACCAAGCAATTCAACAGCGACTTCCTGATCACCTACCTGGTGCATCCCAGCACCGCAGTCTACGTGGGGTACAACAGCGATCTGCAGAACCTTACTTCACCGCTGCGCTACGGCTCGAACGGACAGCTGCTGCGTACCAGCGACCAGTTCCTGAATGATGGGCGGCTGTTCTTCGTGAAATTGTCGTATTTATTTCGCTTCTAGCGTTCCCCAAAGGCCGGCCTAACCAGGGACGCGGGAAGAAACCGAGATTGCGGCGGTCCAGCAGCGTCATATAGAACAGCGGCAGGTCAGGCGCATTCCCATATTGGAGTACCGCATGAGACAGAAAAAAGAGGCAATGAAGCGGCAAGCATCCGGGTGGTTCGTTGCGGCGTGTGCCGGTTCTCTGGTTCTCGTGATAGCGGCGATGGCCGCCAGCCAGGCAGTTCCGAAATATCAAATTAAAAAGCTGCCCCTGCCGGACGCCAACGGTTTCGTGATGCTCGATTACATCGCATACGATCCGGCCGCTCGCCGTGTGTGGGTCCCGGCGGGCAACACGGGAAGGGTGGACGTGATCGACACCGCCACCGACCGCATGACCGCGGTCGAGGGATTTCCCGTCGCCGAAGTTGAGTTGCGGGGAAAGCCGCGCAAGATGGGCCCATCGTCGGTGGCAGTGGGCGATGGGGTTGCCTACGTGGGAAGCCGCGCCGATTCCCAAGTGTGCGTAATTGACGGCAATACTCTCAAAAAAGGCGAGTGCGTCGCCTTCTCTCCCGGGGGTAAGGGGATGGGGGCCGCGCCCGACGGGCTGATCTACATCCATGCCACGCGTGAGTTGTGGGGCACCAGCGGCGCGCCGCCGATTGGCATTGCGGCGGCAGAGCGCTCGATCAAGATTTTTTCAGCCAATCCGCCCAACCATCTTTCGCCGGCGGGCAAGGTGCCGTTGCAGGGCTCGGCCGAAGGCTATGCCGTGGACAACACGCACGGCCGCTTCTATACCAACCTGGAAGAATCCGGCCAGACAGTGGCAATTGACGTGAAGAAGCGAGAGGTAGTCTCCACGTGGCGCTCCTGCGCCGATCCCAGCGGGGTGGCGGTGGACGAGAAGCGCGGGTTCGTATTCGTGGCGTGCAGCGACCATGTCATCGTGCTGGATAGCGCGCACGGGGGGCAGGTGGCTGGATCGGTCCCCATCGGCGAAGGAGTGGACAATATTGATTATTCGGAAGAAAACGGGCTGCTCTATGCGGCCGCGGCGGAAGCCGCGCGCCTGACCATTGCTCGCATTGACGACCAAGGCAAGCCCGTTTCGGTGACCGTGGTGCCCACCACCAAGGGGACCCGCAGCGTGGTGGCGGGGACAGGCGGCGCCGCCTATCTGATCGATCCGCTCAACGGCAACATCCTGAAGGCCGAGCCTGTCGGCCGCTGACGCGCTGAGTGGCGCCAACCGGAGCTCATGCGCCGGGAGAGATTCACCGGCGGAGCAGGGCCTGCGCGCAGGCGTGTGCGATAATCCGCGCTCCGAGGGAGAGTGGAGATGCCCTGCAAACGCGGGCTGTTAGCCCTGACGTGCGTGGCAGTTTGCCTGGGAGTGGTGGCTCAAACCCCGCAGGAACGCGCCCCGGTGTTCATCACGGCGGGCAAACTGCTCGACGCGCGCACGGGGCAGATGCTCTCCGACCAGGCTATCCTGATCGCCGGGGACCGTATCCAGGAGATCGGCCCGGCAGCGAGGGTTGCGCCGCACGCTTCCGCCAGGAGCCGGCGGATCAACCTGCAATCGTTCACCGTCCTGCCCGGACTCATTGACGCGCACGCCCACGTTCTGGGAAATCTGAAGGACCTGTCGCCGCTGCAAGCGTTGCGCATTTCCTCGGCGCAAGGCGCGTTGTGGGGCGCGCACAATATGCTCACCTGGCTGGACCACGGCTTCACCGGGTTGCGCGATGCCGGAGAAAGCGATCCTGCGTATGGCCAGCTGGCATTGCGCGACAGCATCGAGAAAGGACTGGTTCCCGGGCCGCGCATGGCGTCGGCCGGCAACTTCCTTTCCGTGACCGGGGGCCATGGCGACGCCGATGTGCTGGCTGCCGACCAGGCGTTGCCGCGTCGTCCCAACCTGGCGGACACCACGGATGAAATCGCGATCGCGGCGCGCCGCGACATTAAATATGGGGCCGATTGGATCAAGCTGATGGCCACCGGCGGCGTGCAGGACGTATCCAGCGATTACAACTCGCAGGAACTGAGCCAGGAACAGATGGCCAAGGCGGTGGAAATCGCTCATCGCGCCCACAAGCGCGTGATGGCGCACGCCGAGAGCCCGGAGGGTATCAAGGCCGCGGTGCGTGCGGGGGTGGACTCGATTGAGCACGGCACCATGCTGGACGAGGAGGGCGCCACCCTGATGGCAGAACGCGGCACCTGGCTGGTGCCAACGCTGTTCGCGTTTCAGCACCTGGCTTCCATTGGCGCCAGCGCGGGTCAGGAGGAGATTGAGGCAGAGAAGACCAAGGCGATTTTGCCCTTCCAGCAGGCAGCCTTTACCCGGGCGCTGCAACACAAGATCCGGATTGTGTTCGGCCTCGACGACGACCCGGATTTCCTTCCCCGGGAATTCGAAGCGCTGGTTCGCGCCGGTTTGACTCCGGCGCAGGCGCTGCAGGCAGCCACGATCAATGCCGCCGAGCTGCTGGGTTGGTCGAAGCAGGCGGGCACCCTCGATGCCGGCAAGTACGCGGACCTGATCGCGGTGCGCGGCGATCCGCTGGCGGACATCACGTCCATGCGAAACGTGGTGTTCGTCATGAAAGGCGCCACGATCATGAAGGACACGACCAGCGATGTTGCAGCGGGCCCGCGGCCATGATGCGGGCAAGCCGCGTCGCGATCCTCTTCGGCATGCTGGCGTCCCTGGCCGCCGGGCAGAAGGTTTCGGTCATAGATCAGCTCGCCGCCAAAGAGCAGCGCCTGGAAGAGCTGTACGCCGAGTATTGGCGCGCCGACTACCAGGTGCAGCAAGGCCAGTCGGGCGCGTCCACGCGGGCGGTGCAGGAGCGCATCCGCGACGTCATCCACGATCCCGACTTCCGGCGCGCGCTTGCGGCCGCACCAATCGCAGATCCAGTCCTTCGGCGCAGGCGGCAGCTTTTCCTGGACGAAGCCGGGGCCGATGAGATCGCCAACAATGCGCAGCTTTCCGCCCTGGTGCAAGCCATTCGCGATCAGGAATCCGCAACCCGCTACGCGGTGGGTGGCCGGCGGCTGACCCGCGGCGAGTTGAACAACATCATCGGCCACGATCCCGAGCGTGGGCGCCGCCAGCAGGCCTGGGAGGCGCGGGCGCAAGCCACGGAAAAAGTGGGCGAGCAGGTGCGGCAGGCGATGAAGCTGCGCAACCTGCTTTCAGTGCGCTTCGATCAGAGACCGTTTCCCGAGGCGGCGCTGGCGCGCAAAGGATTGAAGCGGGCCGAGGTTACGCGCTGGTTCGAAGAGATCCGGGCAGGCTCCGATCCGGAATACCACCGACTGCTGCAGCGGATGCGTCGCGAGCTGCGAGTCGCGCAAGTGGAACCGTGGGACCTGGAGTATTACTTTTCCACCCTGGCGCGCGCTACCGAAGACAAGCTCTTCGTGCCGGAGGAAGCGTGGCCTAAGGTCAAGCGGCTGGCACTTTCCTTGGGCTACGATTTCGACCGGTTGCCGGTGCAGGTGAAGATAGCCGACATCACCTTTGGTGGCAGCACCTATCCCATACTCTATGGCCGGGAAGTTCGCATCCTGGTGAATAAGTACGCCGGGCTTAGATTCACCGACACCTTGCTGCACGAGGCCGGCCATGCCCTGCATTACTGCTTCGACGATCAGGGATCCTTCCTTCTGCGCAACAACTACTCGGAACCTTTCGATGAAGGACTGGGGCAGGTGATGGCGCTGATGCTGTACCGCCCGGAAGTCGCAACCCGTTACTTCGGGCTCACGGCGGACCAGGCGCGCTCGGTGCGCGAGCGCTATCGCTTGAAATCGCTTTTTGACTTGCGCGAACTGATGGCCGACTTCCTCTTTGAACTGGCTGCCTACGACCAGCCGGACCAGGACCTGGCGGCGCTCTATAACCGGACCTATTCCCGATTGTTAGGGGTAGAGATGCACGGGCGGCCGGTATGGGCGTTTGACCCCTTCTATGCTTCCCAGCCGATCTACGAACACAATTATGTGCTGGCGGAGATGTTCGCGCGGCAAGTCCATCATGCGGTGGAGCAGCGCTTTGGAGAGAGCTGGGGGCCGGAAGCGGGCGCGTATCTGCGGGAAAAGTTCTTTTCCCAGGGGGCGCGTTACACCCTGAACGAGCTCCTGGCCCAGGGCACGGGCGAGCCCTTGACTGCCAGCTACCTGATCGCAAGCTGGCGCGCTCCCTGAGCCGAGCCGGGACCCTAATTCAGGCGCAATTCATGGGTCAAGCATTCAGGCGGGAAGACTTGCGCCCGTCATTTACACTGTGACCCGAATTTTGGCGGTTATTACTGGCAATTGGAGGAAAACGATGCAGCGCAGAGGATGGTGGTTAGCGACAGCGGTGAGTTTGTTCCTGGCAGGCGCGGCGACAGCCCAACAGAACCCTGGGACCATCGCCGGCCTGGAATTCCAGCGGCCGAAGAGTGGGATGGTTTCGCAGTACGAGGCGGGGCGGAAGCAGAAGGCGGCGTGGCACAAGCAGCAGAATGACCCGCGTCCGTTGTATGTGTGGGAGACGCTTACCGGCGAGAACACTGGAACGTACATCGTCGGGCGCCTGGGAGAGCACTGGGCCGACATGGATAAGCCTCCGGTTCCGGAAGAGGCTGATCGCGGCGAGTTTCAGAAGGCGCTGGGAAACTCGGTGGAGTCCATCGTAGCCCATTACTACGAGTACATGCCCAAGGTGAGCAATCCAGGCGAGGACTCCAAGACTCCCACGAAATACTCTGAAATCGTCACCTTCCATGTGCGCTATGGCAAGAACGCGGACTTCAACTCCGCCATCGCCCAGGTGCACGAGGGAACGGTGAAGACCAAGTGGCCGTTCCACTATTTGTGGTACTCACAGGCCTTTGGGGGAACGACCGGCACTTACGTGCTGGTGATCCCGCACAACAACTTTGCGGATTTCGAGGAAAAGCCGGACGTGAAACCCTTTCGCGACATGCTGAAGGAAGCGTTCGGCCAGGCGGAAGCGGATTCCATCGTGAATCGCATTGACGAATCGGTGCAAAAAGAGACGTCGGAGATTGTCCAGTTTCATCCGGAACTGAGTTACATTCCCGGCAGGTAAACCGAATGGGGGGCGCGGTCCTGGAGATGGAGACGGGACCGCGCGCCTTTTGGGGCGTTGTAAATTCCGTTCATTCCTGGTTCTTCCATGGATTGCGGCGAAAAACTCAACATGTTTTCCTAAAACCGCACTGCAGGCTGCAACAAGTTCTGTTCGCCGCCCGAGCGCGCGCCGCTGCGAGGCTATAATCCTGGCGGAGGCCTCCTCACAACATGGCTCCGGCTTCGCTTTTTGCAGGACGCGCGGTCCTGGAGCGCAAAGATTTTGATCGCCTGTTCGCAGCGCTTGCCAGCCGTGGGTACCGCGTGCTGGGGCCCACTTTGCGCGAGGGTGCGATCATCTATGCAGAGGTGTCGGCCGCGGCTGATCTTCCCGCCGGGTGGACGGACGAACAAAATGGCGGCCTTTATCGGCTGAAGCGCCGGAGCGACGCTGCCCTGTTCGGCTACGTGGTCGGGCCACACTCCGCCAAGCGATTCTTTCATCCGCCGGCCACACGCCTATGGCAGGCGCAGCGCCAGGGGAGCAGCTTCCAGGTACAAGCCGAAAAGGACGAGGAGCAGAAAACCGCGATCCTCGGACTGCGCTCCTGCGATCTGCACGCCATCGCCATCCAGGACCGGGTATTGCTCAGCGGCGGCCACGAAGATACGCACTACCAGGCCAGGCGCCAGAGCTCCTTTTTAGTGGCAATCAACTGCGGGAAGGCGGGCGGCACCTGCTTTTGCGTGTCCATGAATACCGGCCCCAAGGCCACCTCCGGCTTTGACCTGGCGCTCACCGAGATTCTGGACGGGGAACGCCATTACTTCGTAATCGAGACCGGATCGGAGAAAGGTTTGCAGGTGCTGGGCGACCTGCCCACGCGTCCCGCGGAGGAAACCGAGATTGCCGCGTCGGAGCTCGTGGTGCAACGAACCGCGGCCCAGATGGGCCGCAGTCTTGACACCAGCGACATCAAAGGCCTGCTCTACAGAAATTACGAGCATCCACGATGGGATGAGGTTGCGCGCCGATGCCTCACCTGCGCCAATTGCACCATGGTGTGTCCGACCTGCTTCTGCACGACCGTGGAGGACGTGACCGACCTGACAGGCGAGCATGCCGAACGCTGGCAACGGTGGGATTCCTGTTTCACCATGGATTTCTCCTATATCCATGGAGGCAGCGTGCGGCCCTCGGCCAAGGCCCGCTACCGGCAGTGGATGACGCACAAACTAGCCACGTGGTTCGATCAGTTTGGCACTTCCGGCTGCGTGGGCTGCGGCCGCTGTATCACGTGGTGCCCGGTGGGAATCGATATCACCGAAGAAGCACGGGCGATCCGGGAATCGGAGCCCGCCCATGGTGTGCCGAAAGGATGAGCCGATGGAAAACCTGGGAAGCATTTTGTCGCAGCATCCTTTCTTTCACGAATTGGACAGCCGTTTTCTCGATCTGCTGGCCGGTTGCGCCGCCAACGTGCGTTTTGATGCCGGCCAGTTCGTCCTGCGCGAGGGCGAAGAGGCCAACCAGTTCTACCTGATTCGCGCGGGCAAGGTGGCGCTCGAGATTTCGGGCGCGCAATGTGGTCCGATCACGGTGCAGACGCTGGACGGCGGCGACATCCTGGGATGGTCGTGGCTGTTTCCGCCCTACCGCTGGAAATTTGACGCGCGAGCGGTGGAGGCGACCCGCGCCATCGCCCTGGATGGAAAGTGCCTGCGCATGAAGTCGGAAGAAGACCACGATGTGGGTTACGAGCTGCTGAAACGTTTTTCCCGCATCGTGGAGGACAGGCTGCACGCCACCATGCTGCAGCTGCTGAACGTCTACGAGGTGCCATGCCCGTGAGCGCCGCCGCCCAAACTCCCCGGAGCGCTGCCCCCGAGCATCCCATGGTTCCGCGCCCCTACAACGTGCGCGCGGTGCGGCGGGAGAGCTACGACACGTTTACGCTGGAGCTCGGGTCCGAGCCTTCGGCGGACTTCGCGTTTGCTCCCGGGCAATTCAACATGCTGTACGTGTTCGGCGTGGGCGAGGTGCCCATTTCAATCAGCGGCGACCCCACGCATCCCCGCAAGCTGGTGCATACCACGCGGGAAGTAGGCGCGGTCACGCGGGCGATGAGGCAGTTGAAGCGCGGAGGAGCACTGGGCGTGCGGGGGCCGTTCGGCAGCCATTGGCCGGTGGAGGCGGTGACCGGGGCGGACCTGGTGATCGTAGCCGGGGGAATCGGCCTGGCGCCCTTGCGCCCCGCCTTGTATCACGTTCTGGCGCACCGCAAAAAGTACGGCAAGGTGGTCCTGGTGTACGGAACGCGCACGCCTGCCGACATCCTGTTCGGAAAGCAACTGCAGAAGTGGCAGGACTCGGGCCTTCCCGTTTTCATCACCGTGGACCGGGCGGCGGGTGATTGGCGCGGCTCGGTGGGGGTGGTCACCACCCTGATTCCGCGGGTGCCGTTCGATCCGCGCAGCGCCGCAGCTTTGGTTTGCGGCCCGGAAGTGATGATGCGCTTCACCGCGCGCGAACTGCAAAAACGCGGTGTCCGGCCGGAGAATATCCATATTTCGATGGAGCGCAACATGAAGTGTGCCGTGGGTTTCTGCGGACATTGCCAGCTCGGCCCCACCTTCATCTGCAAGGATGGGCCGGTATTCAATTGGACCCGCATGGAGCCGCTGCTGGCCGTGCGCGAGATGTGACATGACGGAGAAGCGCAAACCCAAGCTCGCGGTATGGAAGTTCGCCTCCTGCGACGGCTGCCAGCTGAGCATCCTCGACTGCGAGGACGAGCTGCTGGGCATCGCCGGGCAGGTGGAGATTGCGTATTTTCCCGAAGCCACGCGCGCGGTGGTGAAGGGGCCCTACGACCTGTCGCTGGTGGAAGGCTCCATTACCACGCCACACGACGCCGAGCGCATCCACAAGGTGCGGCGCGCCTCCAAATACTTGATTACTATCGGCGCATGCGCCACCGCCGGCGGCATCCAGGCGCTGCGCAACTTCAAAGACGTTCGGGAATTTGTCTCGATCGTCTATGCCACGCCCGCCTACATCGACACGCTGGGCAAATCCACGCCGATTTCCGAGCACGTGCGGGTGGACTTCGAGCTGCGGGGCTGCCCCATCAACAAGATGCAGCTGGTGGAAGTAATCGGGGCATTCCTGCACGGCCGCAAACCTAACGTCTCCCCCCACAGCGTGTGCATGGAGTGCAAGCGTCGCGGCACGGTGTGCGTAATGGTGGCGCGGGGAACGCCTTGCCTGGGTCCAGTCACGCACGCGGGCTGTGGCGCCCTATGTCCCGCGTACGACCGGGGATGTTACGGCTGTTTCGGCCCCATGGAAACGCCCAACACCGCGTCACTCAGCCAAGGCTGGCGGCAGTTGGGGGTGGGCGAGCCGGAACTGGTGCGCGCGTTTCGCAGCTTTAACGCGTACTCCGAGCCCTTCCGACGAGAGAGCGAAGCCGATGAAATCAAAGACCATCAAGGTTGACTGGCTCGCCCGGGTGGAAGGCGAAGGCGGCCTGCAGGTCACAGTCCGGAACAATACCGTCACCCAGGTTCGATTGAATATTTTCGAGCCGCCGCGCTTCTTTGAGGCCTTTCTGCGCGGCCGCAGCTACGCCGAAGTTCCCGACATCACCGCCCGGATCTGCGGCATTTGTCCCATCGCCTACCAGATGAGCGGGGTGCATGCGATCGAAGATGCCTTCGGAGTCGCGGTGGACGGCCAACTCAGGGCGCTGCGGCGGCTCATCTATTGCGGAGAGTGGATTGAGAGCCACACCCTGCATGTCTATCTGCTGCATGCCCCCGACTTCCTGGGTTATCCCGACAGTATCCGGATGGCGCGGGATTTCCCTGCCATCGTGCAGCGCGGGCTGCAACTCAAGAAAGCAGGCAACGAGATCGTGACCCTGCTCGGGGGAAGAGAAATCCACCCGATCAATGTGCGCGTAGGAGGCTTCTACAAGGTGCCCTCGCGCCGCGACCTGGCCCCCCTGGCGGAAAGATTGAAGTGGGCGCGCGACGCGGCCCTGGAGACGGTCCGCTGGGTCGCTGGGTTCACGTTCCCCGACTTTGAGCGCGATTACATCTTTATCGCTCTGCGCCATCCGGCGGAATACCCCTTCAATGAAGGCCGCCTGGTTTCCAACAAGGGATTGGACATCGCCGTCCGGGACTATGACGAGCATTTCACCGAGGAGCATGTACGGCATTCGAATGCGCTGCACTCCTCACTCAAGAACCACGGCGCCTATTTTGCCGGGCCGCTGGCGCGCTACAACCTGAACTTTGACCGCCTGTCGCCCGTGGCGCAAGAGGCGGCGCGCGACGCCGGCCTGCAACCGGTATGCCGCAATCCGTTCCGCAGCATCGTGGTGCGCGGCGTGGAGATCGTGCAGGCCTGCGACGAGGCGTTGCGCCTGATTGAGCAGTACGAAATGCCGGACGCTCCCGCGGTGGCGGTGCAACCCCGCGCAGCCATGGGCTACGGTTGCACCGAGGCGCCGCGCGGCATTCTTTACCACCGTTACCGGGTGGACGAGCAGGGCCTGGTGCTCGACGCCAAGATAGTGCCCCCAACTTCCCAGAACCAGAAGATCATCGAAGAGGACGTGCGGTTCCTGGTGGGAGATCGGCTGCACCTTCCCGAGGAAGAGCTGCGCTGGCAATGTGAGCAAGCGGTCCGCAACTACGATCCTTGCATCTCCTGCGCCACCCATTTCGTGAAGCTCGATATGCAATAGCCGTGCAGGCTGGGGAGAGCTGCCTGTCACCTGGAAGTGTGCTGCAGGTCACGGCAACTGATGGTGAAATGGGTGTGTGATCGCTATGGCCTTAGTCGGGCGCATAGCGGTTCGACGAAGGATGCTGGTTAACCGCTAACTCGCAACCAGCCGTCCCACAAGAGCTGGCCGGAGCCACATCCGCAAATGACTGGCAGTCTCGCACCCGGTGCGCCCGGCTTCCTTTCGAGAACCTGACGGAATCGAGGTCGCGCGGGCCGAGGTTGTCACACTCGACCGTGACCGGAATCACTGCGTAAGAGTTCATCCTCCCCATAATAGTTCCCACCAGTAATGCGGGCTGCGCCGGAGAGGAGCGCGCAACAGCTGTTCGGCCCCCGGAACTCTTCGCTCCCTTGCCCTACAAAAATGCTGGTTGCCGGGAGGGTGCCATGAGCCGATACGTGTGGGTATGCCTGGGCGTGGCAATGGCGGGCGCCAGTTCTTACCTGATTTTCGGCGAGGTGAAAGGATTGCCTTTGTGGCTGGTGTGGCTGGGAGGCTCTTTTCTCGGCTACATGGGCATCGCGGTGATGCTGGGCGGCCTCGCCTACCTCCTGTTGCCGCGTAAGCGGGCGCTGCGCTTGGCCGCCCCACGCAAGAGCCATTGATGCTGCTGCTGTGGTGCCAACACCGCCGCCTCTGGATCAGCTCTCGATCTGGTTGATGTAAAGGCGGATTGCGATCACCATCAGTGCGATAGCCAGCAGCGAGATCCCTAAGCCGATGCGCCGGTAATTGCGCTCGGACATAGCTTTCTCTCCCGTCTGGTAGTCCCTGGCCGCGGTATCCCGGCCGGCTCTAATGTCCGATTCCACCGCCGCAGCCCTGAACCCATGGATGGTGACGCGCGCCTTGGTCAGCGCATCGCGAGCCTGCGCGAGATCCAGCTTTGCCTGCGTGACTTCCATCCCGGAGCGCTCGGCGCGTCCCAGAATCTGGTCTGCCCGGGCGATGGTGGTCGTGAGCTGGCCGAGGTTTTGCTTCATTTGCTCCGCCGCCACCCATCCCGGATCGCCACTGGTGTGGCATTGCGTGCAGACCGCCTTGTCGCCTGTCCCGATCAATTCGTCCGTGGGATGGAGAATACCGTGGTTGCCGTGACAGGAAACGCAGGCCGGGAGCCCTGCCGCGGAAAAAGGCGCCTTGTGGGGGCTGCTTTCAAACAACTGCGCCTGGAAAACATGGCAGGTGGAGCAAACGTTCGCCACCGAGGCGACGCCCGGCGGCGCCGCCCCGTGATTCCCGTGGCAGGTGGTGCAGGTTGGAGCGCTCAAGTCGCCGCGCAGGGCGAGCGCGTCATAGTGCACGCTCGTGCGGTACGCGGAGAACTGGTTGACAGGAATTTTGTAGGCCTTCATGTAGCCGGCGTCAGCGTGGCAACGGGCACAGGTATGGGCCACGTTGACCGGGTTGACGGAGGAACGCGGGTCGCTCGACGGCCGGATGTCATGCACGCTGTGACAGTCCGTGCAGACGGCGGCGCGGGCGTCGCCCGCCGCCAGCCGCTTGCCGTGCACGCTGGTGTGATATTGGTCCAACTGATCGGTGCGCAAGGTGGGATTGAACTGCCGCATGTAGGCCGGGTTGGAATGGCACCCGGCGCACAGCTGCGGGACCTGCACGCGCTCAATCTTGCCCTTCCAACCGGCTTTGCGGCTCATGGCCTGGTCAGCGTCGTCCTTGCCAGGATCGCCCCCATGGCAGTTCGCGCAACTCAAGCCTTTGTGGGCGTGAATGTCCTGGCTGAAGGTGCTTTCGCTGACGCCCAGGGGGGCGGGCAGCGCAGAGTGGCAATCAAGGCAGGAATTCTTGGCTTGAGCAGGAGCCAGAACGGCAGTCAGCAGGACGAGAGCCACGGTCCCAACAATCCAGCCGGCGCAGTGCGGTGCCGGCCTACTTTGCCAAGTAGCCATAAAGACTCATTCCTGCCATGTACGCGAGAGCGAACACCGCCACTCCCGTCAGCCAACGCTTGGGCCGGGAGGGCTCGGGGCTTTCAAAGAAAGGCAAAAGGAGCCAGAGCACTCCAATCAGGCCAAACAGCAGTATTCCTACAACCTCTCCGTCAACGATCCAGAGCCTGGGCGGAAACAGCTTGAGGGTCTGGAACATGAAGAGGAAGTACCACTCCGGCTTGATGCCGGCAGGAGCGGGCACAAAAGGATCGGCCTTGACACCAAGGTTCCAGGGGAAGATCGCCGCCAGCGCTCCCAGAACGCCCAGGGCCAGGTACCACGCCATCAATTCGCGCAGCAGGAAGTTGGGAAAAAACTTCATGTCGCGCCGAGCTGCCGGATGGGCGGTCCATGCCACTTCCAGCTTGGGAGGCACGCTGATGCCCAGCCGCTGCACCAGCAGCAGATGCACCAGGATGAGCACAGTCGTAAATCCGGGCAAGACGGCGACGTGAAAACCAAAGAAGCGGACCAAGGTGGCGCCTGTCACCTCTTCTCCGCCACGGAGGAAGATCATCAACGGCTTGCCGATGAGGGGAACCTGGCCCGCAATGTCGGTGCCCACCTTCGTGGCGAAGAAGGCCAGCGTGTTCCAGGGCAGCAAGTAGCCGCTGAAACCGAAGCCCATCGCCAGAAACAAGAGAATGACTCCGCTCACCCAAGTGAGTTCGCGCGGCTTACGGTAGGCCTTGAGGAAGAGAACACTGAACATGTGCGCGAAGGCGGTGAAGATCATCAGGTTGGCGGACCAGGAGTGCACGGACCGGATCAGCCAGCCAAACTGCACCTGGGTCATGATGTACTGCACGCTTTCGAAAGCTTCGTTCGCGCCGGGGCGGTAATACAGGAGCAGCAGAATGCCGGTGAGCACCTGGACAATGAAGAGGAAGAGTGTGATGCCGCCGAGGAAGTACCAGTAGGAGAGCCCGTGCACGGGCACGGTCTTCTTCTTCAGAGGCGCCACCAGGGAATCCCAATCGAGGCGCTCGTCGAACCACCCTCGCACCCTGCTCGGGATCGTGGTCTCAGGCATCGCGGCGGCGGCGGGCGAAGATTTCCTCGCCCTTCACCTGGACTTCAAAATTTTCCAGCGGGCGGGGAGGAGGCCCCGAAACGTTGCGCCCATCCAGGGCGTAGAGACCGTTGTGGCAGGCGCACCATACCTGGTGCAAGTCATCCCGGTATTGCACGGTGCAGGACAGGTGGGTGCAGGTTGCCGACATGGCCCGGTACTCGCCACTGGGGGTGCGGACCAGCAAGCCGGGACGGTTTCCAAAGCGAAAGATCTTGCCGGTGTTGGGCTTTAATTCGCCCACACGTCCAGCGACCACCGTATCGCCGCCCAGGTCGGAAGTTTTAGGAGGAATGAGGTAGCGCAAAACAGGGTAGATGCAGGCAACTGCAGTGGCCAGAAATCCGCCGCCCAGCAGCGCCTGAACCAAGCGTCGTCGGGGCGCCGACGCAAGCCGGCGGTCCGGATCCATACTTTGGCGGCCCCCCTCGAGCATGCCTTGCTCCTGGGATCTCCCTGATCAAAATCCCGGCCCGCGCTTGGAAATGGAACCCACCAGTGTAGTCAGTTCGGTGTGTTATCGCACAGAAGATTATTCCGGGGGCATTCAGCTCGGCAGCGGCAGTTTAGGTCCGGGGCCCAGCATCGGGCGATCCAGCCGCGGTGGCGGAATCCGAACCTCAGCCTTCGCGCATTGCAAAGGAAATCTAGCTTCCGGCTTGTTCGTCGAGGAGCGAGGGCCGGCGATCAACTCGGCGTCCAGCGGGGATGAGTCGAGAGCAGGCCATGCACGAAGAAGATCTGGTAAGCGAGAAGCAAGCCAAATCCCAGGCTGAGCAGGCCGGCGGCAACAGCCAGCCGCCGCGAAAAGAGCTGGCTCCGACCGACAAAATGCGCGGTGGTGGCGATGCTCATCGTGATCAGCATCATGCCGGCGATCGTCCCCACTCCGAACACCAGCAAGTACGCGATCGCCCAATAGGGATTGCGGATGGTGGTGAGCACCAGCAGCGCCACCGCGGCTGAGCCCGCCAGGCCATGCACGATGCCGATCACCAGGGGACGCAGCGGCCGGTACACCGCCCACCTTCCCAACCGGCGGTCTAACCGCGCTAGCGAAGAGCCTTGCGGGAGATGCTGATGCGCGTGCGGGTCATGACTGTGGCCGTGCAGGTCTCCGCCTGGCTGCTGCGAATGGAACTGACTCGAGGAGTCCCTGGCGCTCTCCGGCAGCGACCGGAAAAAACTGTGAAGGTTCATCGCGCCCAGCACCACCAGCATGACGGCTACCGTGAGCTCCATGCTGAGCCCCAGACGCGCCGGGATCACCAGGCCGAACATGATGACGGCGGCGCCTACCACGAAGATGGTGAGGGTGTGTCCAACACCCCAGAACGCCCCGATCAGAGCGGAGCTGCGCAGGTTGCGCTGCCGGGTGACGATGGTGGTCACAGCGATCACATGATCCGGATCGGTGGCATGGCGCATGCCGAGAAAAAAACCAAGCGCCACAATGGAGACCAGGCCGATCATCGCGGTTCCGTAGCCACGGGACAACGTGCTTCCCTGTGCTCCGCGAGGAAATCGATGTACGCGGCCATGCCTTCGCCGCTTTTGGCCGATACTTCCAGGACGCGCATACCCGGCCTGACCGCCTGGAGGTTGGCGCGCATGGCATCGCGGTCGAACTCGACTGCCGCTGCCAGGTCGATTTTGGTGATCACGGCTACATCCGCGCTATTAAAAATGGTGGGATATTTCAACGGCTTGTCCTCGCCCTCCGTGACCGACAGCAGCACCAGGCGCAGATCCTCGCCTAAATCGTAGGAGGAGGGGCACACCAGGTTGCCGACGTTCTCGATAAAGAGAAAGTCGAGGGCGGCCAGGTCCCAGCCAGCCAGCGCATTCTGCACCATGGCTGCCTCGAGATGACAAAGCGTGCCGGTGGTGATCTGCTTCACCGGCGCGCGGCTGCGGGCCAGCCGCATCGCGTCATTCTCGGTTGCAAGGTCGCCCACCAGCGCCGCCACGCGATATCGCGGCTGCAAGCGGGTCAAGGTTTGCTCCAATAATGCTGTTTTCCCCGACCCGGGACTCGACACCAGGCTGATGACGCTGACCGCAGCCTGGCGAAAACGCGAGCGCAATGCCCGCGCCACCATGTCATTCCGCTGCAGCACGTTTTTTCGGACTTGCACCAGCCGCGGCTCGCTGCTCATGCCTCAAGCTCCAGCGCCACCAACTCCAGCTCTTTGCCTTGCAGCACCTCCGAAGCGGGGGTGCCGCACTCCGGACAGGCAAACCACTGGATGGATTTCACCGTGCGCTTGGACTTACAGGCGGGACAGAACACCACGACCGGCACATCCTCGACCACCAGGCGCGAACCCCGCAACGGCGTATCTTCGCACGCCATGGCAAAGGAAGAAAGCAACGCTTCTTTGACCACACCAGAGAGCGCGCCCAGCTTCAAATATATAGCTTTCACCTGCGGATTGCCGCGGCGCGCGGCTTCTGCCTCGGCCATATTGACAATGCTCATCGCGATGGAGAGTTCGTGCATACAAGCTCAGGTTGCAGCCAGAGCGGCCGGCTTCATCGCGGACGCGCGCGCGCCCTGATCGCTCGCTACTGCCGCCAGGGCCGCTTGTCCCAGACTGATGCCGCCATCGTTGGCCGGGACTGCGTGGTTGGTCCATACCCGCAAAGTCGGAGGGAACAGGACCCTCAAGTCTTCCAAGAGCAGCTCGTTCTGAAAAACACCCCCGGAAAGAACGATGGTGTCGAGTTCCAGAGTTCGCGCCAGTGCGGCGACCGCATCGCGCACCCCGTTCGCGACTGCTGCCTGGAAGGCACGTGCGATGTTCTCCAGGCTTTCTCCGGCGAGCCTGTCCTGAGCCAGGGCGTGAAACAAGGGGCGGAAATCAAGCTCGCCCCCGGCAAATGGGAATGGATAAGCGCGGACCCGAGGCGCCCTGCGCGCCAGGTGCTCCACCCACATCGCCGCCTGCCCTTCGAAGCTGATCGGGCGGGTGAAGCCCAGCAGCGCCGCCGCCGTATCGAACAGCCTGCCCATGGAGGTGGTGGGGAAGGTGCGAATATTCCTGTGCACCAGGCGCGATGCGTGTTCGTAGCGCCGCGGAAACAGAAAAGGCGCGCCGGCAAGGTCGGGCAATTCGTTCACCTGGAACAAGAATCCTGCAGCTGCCTGCACGGGATGCAGCGCCGCCGCGTCGCCTCCGGGAAGCGCCGCCGGACGGAGATGCGCGACTCGTTCAAAACCTTCACACACGCTACCCACGAAGAACTCGCCGCCCCAGATCGCGCCATCGTTGCCGTAACCCGTGCCGTCGAAGCAGACGCCGAGCACGCGCCTTTTCCACTCGCCGCGCTCGGCCAGCACCGAGGCAATGTGCGCGCGGTGGTGCTGCACCGCCTTCTTCGCAGCCGCAGGGAGCGCAACGGCGTGCGCCGTGGAGGCGTACTGCGGGTGAGCGTCGTGGACTACCAGCAGCTCGTCCCAGCGCACCTCGTACATGGCCATGAGATCACGAATGGTTTCCTCGAAGGCGCGCAACGCCGGCTCGTGCTCCAGGTCGCCAACGTGCTGGCTGACGAAGGCCTCTCCGCCCACCACCAGCGTGACCGTATTCTTCAAGTCGGCCCCCAGCGCCAGGATGGGACGCTGCGCCGGCAGGGCGGCGACTGCTGCGGGCGCGTATCCGCGGCCGCGGCGAAGGATGGCGGGACCAAAGGCGCCGGCACGCGCCACCGAATCCTCAACGCGGCGCGCGATGGGCCGCTGGCCGATGAGAAAAGCGTCCGCGATGCTTCCCAGTTGCTCCCAGGCATCGCACTCCTCATAGGCGATGGGCTCGCTGGAGCGATTGGCACTGGTCATGACCAGCGCCTCAGGCGCGCCCCAAGCGAAGAGCAGGTGCTGCAGCGGCGTGTAGGGCAGCATTATGCCCAGATCCCCATTTTCGGGCGCGATCTCCGGCATCTGTGCCTTGGCCGGAGCCAGCACGATGGGGCGCGCGTTGGAAGTAAGCAAGCTTTCCGCCGCCGGCAAGAGGTGCACCAGGTCGCGGGCAACCGTCGGCGCCGGTACCATGATGGCGAACGGCTTATCCTTGCGGTACTTGCGTTCGCGAAGCGAACGAACGGCGGCAACATTGCGGGCGTCGCACGCCAGGTGATATCCGCCCAGCCCTTTGATGGCGATAATCCGCCCCTGCTGCAGCAGTTCCACTGAGCGGCGAATCACCTGCTGCGGAACCTCGATGGTTTCCTCGCCAATGTGCAGACGGTAGCGCGGACCGCAAGCGGGACAGGCTACCGGCTGAGCATGAAAACGGCGGTTCCCGGGATCGGCGTACTCGCGCGCGCAGTACGCGTCCAGCGGCCACGTCCCCATCGTGGTTTGCCGCCGGTCATAAGGCAGACCGAGGATTACCGTGTAGCGGGGCCCGCAGTTGGTGCAGTTGATGTAAGGATACTGATAGCGGCGGTCCGCAGGATCGAACATCTCGCGCAAGCAATCGTCGCAGACCGGCAAGTCGGGTGAAATCCGCGCGATGGGGCGCCCGCGATGTTCACTGGCTCGTATGGAAAAATCACAAAAGCCGGCCACCTCAGCCGGTTCCACCTGCAAGCTGGCGATGTGCGCCGCCGGGGGCGCGTGCGATTCGACTTCCCCGACGAAAACCCGCAACGCGGCCTCGTCGCCCTCCACGTGTATCTCGACCCCTTGCTCGCCGTTTAATACCCAACCCGCGAGCGCGTGATTGCCGGCCAGGCGATAGACAAAAGGACGGAATCCTACACCCTGCACGATGCCGCGCAAGCGGATGAAGCAGGCCTTCTTCATGGGCAATCCAGATTGACGGCGCAGCCGCGGCCTTGCCAGCCTACTTGGATAACTTTTCCATTCTCGACGAGAACGGGAACAGTGCGCTGGGAGCCGGCCAGTTGACGCAAACGCGCGCGGGCGGCAGTGTCTCTTTGCACGTCGTATTCCACGAACCCGCGCC
This sequence comes from Terriglobales bacterium, assembly GCA_024281115.1. GTDB lineage: Bacteria > Acidobacteriota > Terriglobia > Terriglobales > Acidobacteriaceae > JAMXLI01. The sequence continues at coordinate 49,939 of JAMXLI010000267.1, forward strand.
GCTGAAATTCCAGCCACTCGCGCATTTCGCGCGTGTAGGGGCAGCTCGCAGAGCCGTACAACTCAAGCGTCGCCACGGCGAAGCACCTCCAGCATCTCGCGCAGCACGTGATAAATGGAGGCCTGTACCTCCTGGATGCGCGGAATGTAATCGCAGGCCACGACCAGGGGGAACCTGGCCAGCGCCCGGCGCTTGACCTCACCGCCGTCATAGCCCAGCAGCGCCACGGTGAGCAAGCCACGCCGACGCGATTCCTCCAAGGCGGTCATGATGTTGTGCGAGCCGCCGCTGGTCGAGATGGCGATGACAACATCCTCCGGGCGAGCGTGCGCGATCAGTTGGCGCGCAAACATGACTTCTGCGCCGACGTCATTGGCGATTGCCGTGAGGTTGGCCGGTTCCAGCGCCAGGGAAATCGCGGGCAGGGGCTGCCATCCCGACGGGGGAGACACGCAGTCCATCGCCCAATCGTTGGCGTCCGTGGCCGAACCTCCGTTGCCGAAAATGATGAGCTTGCCCCCGCGCCGCAAACGTTCCCGGATGGCAACGGCCGCGTTGCCGATCGGCTCGGCCTGCTCGCGCGCTACCTGGACGCGCAGCGCCGAGTCGTCGCGCACTTTGCTACGAATCGATTCCGCCACTTCGTCCACGAGGTTTCCAGTCTGCTGCTTCGCTTGTCCGAGGAAGGGATATAGAAATCCAGCGTCGCCCGCGTCATGGCCGAGTGCACGGTGCTCGAAGAACACGTGTACGGTTTCCCACAGCGTGTGGTAGAGGACCTCGATGATTTCCTGGTGGATAAATGGATCGGGCGTGGCGGCCTCGACAGCATAGGAGCCAGACGCGCCCGGCAGCGCGAAGGTCATGGCATTCCGCGCGCGCGCCCGTTGCAGAGCGGCCCACACGTGTGCGTCTCCTTCGGGAGGGCCGAAGCCCATCACCATGTCGTCCGGATTGACCAATGCTTCCACCCAGGGCTCGAACAGCAGGGAAAGGTCAAGGGCGGGAAGGGCCCGCTTGCCCATAATGACGGGGTGAACGAATTCCACGGACACATGCTGCGCGTCGGTAGCATAGGGTCCACGGCCAAAGGCGAGTAAGCGGCCGCCGCGCAGGAAACGCTCCGACATCTCGCGGCAGGCCAGCGCCAGCCGCTTCGCTTCGCGGTCAAAAAAGTTTTCGGCGACCTGGTTGCGCTCCAGCAGGCGCTCTTCAATGCGAGCTGCGAGCTGCAAGATGGCAGGCATGAAATTCCTTAGCAGATGCGGGGCAGGGGATCGCCCACCAGCATGTCAACGATGCGGCTGCCCCCGTAGCGGGTTTTGACCAGGACCGTACCCGCGGGCTGCTCGCGCACCTCTCCAATCACCGCGGCGTCTTCGCCGCCTGGGGCGGCATGCAGCGCGTCCAGCGCGGCCTGCGCACAGGCGGGCGCTACGATGGCAAGGAATTGCCCCTCGTTGGCAATGTGCAGCGGGTCAAGGCCGAGCAGTTCGCAGGCGCCGCGCACAGCTTCGCGCATGGGAATGCTTTCCTCGAGCAGATGCAAGCTCAAGCCGCAGTCGCGGGCGAGTTCGTTGAGCGAGGTGGCTATTCCTCCTCGCGTGGGATCGCGCATCCAGCGGATGCCCGGGCCGGCCGCGTGCACCAGAGCCTCTACCATGGGGAAAACAGAGCGCGTGTCGGAGCGCAAATCCGCCTCCAGGTCGAGCTCGCCGCGGGCCAGCAGGATGGTGATGCCGTGATCGCCAATGGGGCCGGAGAGCAGAACCTTGTCGCCGGCGCGCACGGCTGCCGGATGCAGGCTCAAGCCGGGCAGGGCGCGGCCGATCCCGGTCGTGGTGATGTACATGCGATCGGCCTTGCCATGCTCCACCACCTTGGTGTCGCCGCCCACCACGGCTACGCCGGCGCGGCGCGCGGCTTGGGACATGGCGCGCACTTCCGCCTCGAGAGTATCGGTTGCCAGGCCTGCCTCCAGAACAAAGGTTGCGACAATAGCCTCGGGGCGCGCGCCTGAGACCGCCAGGTCGTTCACGGTGCCGTTGATGGCCAGCTCGCCAATCGAGCCGCCGGGAAAACGCAGCGGGCTGACAACGAAGCTGTCCGTAGTGATCGCCAAGGACGTGCCGTCCAGTTCGAGGCGGGCGGCGTCGCCCAGTGGGTCGGTGGAAGAGGCCAACAAGAGGGGTGCGAAGAGGCCCTCCACCAGGCGGCGGCTGGCCATGCCACCGGCGCCGTGCGCCATTTCAATCTGCGGATCGCGAAAGCGGATGGCGGGCGAACCCGCATCCGGGGCGGCGGTCACGCCGGCATGCTCAGGCTGAGCGGCGTCGCTTTGCGGTGTTCGTAGTTGTGGTAGGCTGCGCACGATCCCTCCGACGACACCATGAGCGCGCCCACGGGATGTTCGGGCGTGCACTCACGGCCAAACAGCTTGCACTGGGCGGGCTGGAGAACGCCCTTCAGCACCTCGCCGCACTGGGCCGCCTTGGGGTCGGTGACCCGCACGCCGGGGACGGGGAAGCGCTGCTCGGTGTCCCACTGGGCGTAGCTGTCGCGGATGCGAAGAGCGGACTGGGAGATGAAGCCCATGCCGCGCCATTCAAAGTAGGGCCGCAGCTCAAAGACTTCGGCCATGGCGCGCAACGCGGCGCGGTTACCTTCCGAGGGCACGACGCGCTGGTACTGGTTTTCCACCTTCGATTCACCCGAACGGAGCTGACGCAAAATCATGAGTATGGATTGCAGGATGTCCAGGGGTTCGAAGCCGGAAATCACGATGGGCTTGCGTGCATCTTTCGCGATCCACTCGTAGGGGCGGCAGCCGATCACGGTGGAGACGTGGCCCGGCCCGATAAACGCGTCCAGGCGCATGTCGGGCGAATCGAGTACGGCGCGAATGGCGGGGATGATGGTGACGTGGTTGCAGAACACGGAAAAGTTGTGCAGGCCCTCGGCCTTGGCGCGCATGAGGGTCAGCGCAGTGGAAGGCGCGGTGGTTTCGAATCCGATGGCGAAGAACAGCACGTGCTTTCCGGGATTTGCGCGGGCAATTTTCAGCGCATCCGAAGGCGAGTACACGATGCGTACGTCCCTTCCGCGCGCTTTGTGTTCCAGGGGACTGCCGCGGGTGCCAGGCACGCGCATCATGTCTCCAAACGCGGTGAAGATGACGTCGGGCTGCTGCGCTAACAACAGCCCATCATCAATCCGCCCCATGGGGAGCACGCAGACCGGGCAGCCGGGCCCGTGGATTAGCTCAATATTGGGGGGAAGAATGTCCTTCAAGCCGAAGCGATAAATTGCATGAGTGTGGCCACCGCACACCTCCATGAAGCGGAAGTGCCGGTTGGGGTCCGCCAGGCGGGAGATTTCCTCCGCTGTCCTGGCAATCACCTCGGGATTTCGAAACTCATCGACAAACCGCATGGCGTTACTAACGGTGCTCCGGCGCGCCCGGCAAGTGCGGGTCAGGAAATCTCCCGCTCTTCTCCGTCCTCCAGACCGTAGCCACGGACCTCCTGCAGCGCCTGCTCCGTCTCGCCCAGCGTCATCAGGACCTGCATCTGGTAAGCGGCATTTTGCTCGCTAATCTTGCTCATCGCGAAACCGACGTGGATCAACACCCAGTCACCCAGGTTGGGCAGATCCTCCTGGAGCAGGCCGAGGTCCACCGTGCGGCGAACCCCAGCCACTTCAACCGTTGCCAGGCGAGAGTCGTTGCCCGGCACAAAAGCAACAATCTTGCCGGGGATGGCTAGACACATGATTCTGCTCCGCCAATCAAGCCCGTTATTGTACGCTGGCGCTCGGTCATCCCGAAGCGCGCTTTAGAGACTTCTCAAACTGCCAGCTTCGTTTTGGGACCTGATGTCCCGAATTTCTGGGTAAGGAAGCCGATGATCGCCCCCACGATGAAACCTGGCAGCATGATTTCCAGGTAATGAGGCTTGCCTTTGCTGGCATCCATCACGGCCACCAGAAGTGCGAACAGCAGCCCAAGAGAAGAGCCCACCACGATGCCCCAGGTGGTGGAGTGCACCTTTCGCGCGAACCACCCGCTGAGCATGCCAACGAGCATGCCCTTAAAGGACGATCCCAGCAGAATGCCGGCAATCACGGGACGCGTTTCCGGGTAGAACCAGGCGGTAGCGCCGTCCAGGGCGCCGAGAATCAGGCCGAACAGCAAACCAACGGTGATCTTGCTCATTTCCATCTCCCTCCCACCTAGAATTACTCGTCGTCCGAGATTCCTTTACAGCTTTCGCAGAAAAAAAAGCAGGGACTTCACCAAGGTGTAGGCCGCAAGCAACCATAGCAATACTGCATTGCGGGCGCCGAAGCGTCGCATGCGGTGCCACAATGGTTCGGACCAAGCCTCGACCGCCAAGCCTTGTTCAAAACGGTCGATGTCCGCCAGCAGCGCCGGCGCATCCGGATAGCGCGCAACGGAGTCCTTGTTCATGGCCTTGGCGGCGATGGCCCGAAGAGCGGGCGGGGCAGGAACTGGCAGGAGGAACTGAAGCAAGGCTCCCAGGGAGTAGATATCCGAAAGCTGATCCAGGTGAGTTTCAGGAGCGCGAAACAGGGGTGTTCCGCCTACTCCTTCAACGCCCCAATCCATGACATAAACTTCGCCGAACTCGCCGACCATCACATTCTGGGGCTTCAGGTCGCGATGGATCACGCCACGCGCATGCGCGAAGGCCAGCGCCTCTCCCACTCGGCGCAGCACCCGTAGGCGCTCCGCGAGCGTCGGCTGCCGGGCCAGGTAGTGGTCGAGGCGGGCGCCGCCGACCAGCTTCATGGCATAGAACGCTCGGCCGTCGGGCAAAGTTCCGGTCTCATAGATGGGCACGATGCCTGGGTGCTCCAGCCGCGCAATGAGCTGCGCCTCGCCGGCGAGCGCCACGTCCAGCACCTTGAGGGCCACGCGCCGATCAAGCTCGCGGTCGCGGGCGGCATACACCACGCCGATTCCGCCGCGGCCGATCTCGCGCTCCAGTTCGTAGCGCGTCCCGGTCAGATCGGGCAGAGCCGCAACTTGACGCAAATGGTCGAGGATGGAGTCGCTCAGGTCCATAGCCTGCGCATTTCCTCCTGCAATTCGCGTGTGCCGGAGGTGGTGCCGCGCAGCCGTTCGGTGACGAAGCCGCGCAACATGCGGCGCGCCCAGGCCAGATAGTTGGTAACCAACGTTTCCGAGAGGCTGTGGCGCGCGGCCAATTCCGCATAGGAGCGGCGTTCTTCCGAAGCGAGATCGTACTCCTGGAAAATTTGAAATTGAACCAGCTTGCCGCAGGCCTGGCAGTGCAAGCGCAAATCCTCCACCGCCAGGGAGAACAGCTGGCGCTGCCACTCGCGCTCAAAGGCCTCTTCGGGTGATTCGCCCGCCGGTGCCCTTTCTGGGTCCAAGCATTCGAATTCGATGTCGCCACCGCGTTTTTGCCGGTTTGCGGCAGCGTGCTGGTTGGCGGCGAAGCGCTCTACCGCCATACGCAGATACGTGCGGAAGGAAGCCTTGGCCGGATCAAAGCGCGCGAACAAGTCGCGCTGCAGGGCGCTGGCGAAAAACCCCTGCGTCAGGTCCTTGGCGTCTTCGTTGTCCTTGTGGAACTTGATCCGAATAAAGCGATACACCGGCTTCCAGTAGAGAGCAATGACATGCTCCAACGCCTCGCCCGGCAAGCCAGCGGCGGCGGCCTCTAGCAGCGAGAGGTGAGTGGTGGGAAACCTGTCGCGTGTTCCGCCAATCTCCGTGTCGGAATTCAAAAACGACCTTTCCCACCAGCTGGTGTCGTTTGGTTGCGCCTGGAGACGCAAGCAACGCTTAGGGCTTGCCCACGCCGTGATTGAGAAGAATTTCAGCCAGCGGGGGGATGGCCGACTGAAACACGCGATTCTAAATCAAGCTGCGACTAAGCTCCGGGACAGATCTTCCAACGGGCGTGCGCCCAAATTTACGAGATTGATCGCCTGCCACGGCGCAACATCGCGGTGTAACAGGGCACGAGTATCCAGGCAACAGCATCCAGGATCAGCCGAACTGAAACTCACGAAAGTAGTAGATTGGAAGAGACGCACGAAAGGGGACCAGCATGGCCACGGATACGGTGAAGATAGAAGGCTCGTGCAGCAATCTGACATTTGTCCGCGAAGGCAAGGTTGCGGTGGTAACCCTCAATCGCCCCAACCGCAGGAACGCGCTCTCTCTGGAGCTGATGCAAGAGTTGGAACGATGCCTGGCCACGATCGGCGGCGATCGCGAGATCCACGCGGTCATCCTGGCGGCGGCAGGGAGGGTTTTCTGTTCCGGGCATGACCTGGGCGAAATGATCGGCAAAAACATCAATGACTACCGGCACATCTTTGAGGTGTGCACGGAATTGATGCTCAGGATTCAGGCAATCCCTCAGCCGGTGATTGCCGAGGTGCAGGGCATGGCTACCGCCGCCGGTTGTCAGTTGGTGGCCAGTTGCGATCTGGCGATCGCCTCGGAAAGCTCCACCTTCGCCACCCCAGGGGTCAAAATCGGGCTGTTCTGCACCACCCCCATGGTGGCACTGAGCCGCGCCGTGGGCCGTAAGCGTGCATTGCAGATGCTCCTGACGGGAGAACCGATTGATGCCCACACAGCGGCCGATTGGGGCTTAATTAACAAGGTGGTGCCTGCATCGGAGTTGGCCTCGGAAACGCGCATTCTGGCAAACCGACTCGCCGCAGCCAGCGCCTTAACCATGACACTCGGCAAGCAGGCGTATTACGCCCAGATTGACCTCGACCAGCCGAAGGCCTACGCCTATGCCAAGGAAGTTATGACTATGAACTCGCTGGCGGCGGATGCGCAGGAAGGTATGCGAGCTTTTCTTGAAAAACGTCCCGCTTGCTGGAGTGGACAGTAGGGCCCGTCTGCTTTGGATTCACGAAGCGGAACAGGTGGCCCTGTACTTTCAGCGTCCAGCGCCCTGAGCTCGCTCTTTTCGGGCCGGGATTTGGCTTTCTGCTTTCGGGGGACGGCGAAGCGGCTGGCGCAAATCCTTCACGCCAATCTCAAAGTCTGCGATCAACCGGCGCAACGTGTTTCTATGCATCTGCAATTGGCGCGCGGCCTTGACCTGATTGCCTTGATGTTCGCGAAGCACCCTGGTGATGAAGGTCTTCTTGAATTCGCGGATACCCTCGAAATAGAGAATCCCGCCACGATACATTTGCAGCACAAGCGTTCCCAGCAAATCGGGCATGGCGTTAACTCACGGGGCAAGTACGGGGATTAGGGAAGGCGAGCGAAAACAAATTAAAAGGGCCGCGACATTGGTTGTGCTCCAGCTACCAGCTTTGTGCGAGAAAGCCAGCAGCGTGGACGCAGGCACCATCGCAGCCCCTGATGCGATCACCGCTTTCGCGGTTCCAAACCCCAACGCTCCTCGCAGAGCCGTCGGTTTTTTCGGGTTTGGTTGCCCCGCCGGTTACCCGGCCGGGCTGATCACCCAGCCTACTTCGGACTGACCGGCTATTAAACCAGTCAACCCTTTCGGCCGTCGACGCGACGAAAGTAGGCTTTCGATAACCCATTGTCAATGCCGTAGATCGGTGCAATAGCGGGTCGGAAGAGCGCGTCCACAGTAGAGTTGCAATCCGCTGAGTGCTAAGTGCTTTCTCCGTTCCGCGCTGTACATCTGGCCATTTTCCACCTTATTTCCACAAATCGGCCGAGGCGGAATACTTAACATATTGACAGGCTGCCATGAGTAGCAGATCGCGCCCGGAAAGCTGCCGCGAGCTTTATGAAGTAGAGTTCCGGCTCCCCTCGAGCATTAGAGGTCGCCACGATCGCCAGCACGTAAAAAAGATTACCCGCTGGTCCCCACTCTTCCTTTTTTCTTGTTGGCTTGGCTGACTGGGTTTAGGTGAAATCCCTCATCCTCAAACAGCGTGGCAGGCAGAAGGTTCGTTTTTCTCAACGGCAGACGCCCGTGCCTGCAACAGCGAGTTGAGTCCCACCCATGACGGTCGATTGATAACATCGGCCTTTGGTTCAGTTCCAGCCCAGGATTTAGTGCGCTTCAACGAGCTCCATACCCGCCACCACATGAACCAGATGGCCGCGCGTCAGTAGGCCCCGAACCCCTCGAGACGGATAACGCGCCTACTCGTGGATTTGATCTCCCGAACTGATTCGCTCTGTGATCTGGTGATAGCCGGTCACTTCGTGAATGGTCGGCAACTCTGAACTTGAGCCTCCCATCGCGAAGTCTCAAGCGACGGATTGCCCGGAATCCGTCGGTTGGTGAAGCCTGAACTCCCGCCCTACTAGACCAAGAAGTTGCACACATCATCCACTTGCAGATCATCCCATGCCAAAGCCAACTTTCATGCTCCGGTTTTCAACAAGATGCCCTGGCCAACCTCCTCCCAGATGGAACCAGGATTGCAGCCATGTTTACCGATGAAGGCTGTTCGCCAGTTGTGGCTCAGCTTGGCATGGGTGCTAATCGCCCTGGCGTCGGGAACCGCACAAACACCTCTGGTAAGCCATGTCTTCATAGTCGTGGAAGAAAACCACAACTACACCTCGGTGATCGGCAGCTCGGCCATGCCGTACTTAAACAACCTAGTGAGCAAGTACGGGCTGGCGACGCAGTACTATGCCAACACGCACCCCTCGATCGGCAACTATTTCATGCTCACTGCCGGACAGATTTACACGAATAATGACGCTTACGTGCCTCCTCCCACGGGACTAAGTATAGACAACGTCGTCCGGCATCTGCTCTCGGCCGGGAAAACCTGGAAAGCGTACGAGGAGAGTCTGCCCTCAGTCGGATACCTGTCGCCAGACACTGCCTATTATGCGCGGCGGCATTGTCCGCTTTCCTACTTCTCCGACGTCATGGGGAGCAGTGTGCAGAGAATGAACCTGGTGCCATTCACCCAACTCGCGACCGACCTCGCGAACCATCACCTGCCCAATTATTCGTTCATCACTCCCAATCTGATCGACGATGCGCACAATGGCACGCTGGCGCAAGCGGACGGGTGGCTCAAGACGCATATCGCACCGCTCATCGCCAGCAGCGACTTTCAGCAGAGCGGTCTGTTGATCATCGTCTTCGATGAATCAGCCACCGATAACACGCACGGCGGCGGGAGGGTGGCAATGGTCGTGGTGAGTGCCAGAGCAAAAATAGGATACAAGTCCATTACCTTCTACCAGCACCAAAGCACCCTGCGGTTGATGATGCAGGCGCTCGGCCTAAACAGTTTTGCTGGAGCAGCAGGAAACGCCCCGGCCATGACGGAGTTTTTCAAGTAATCCCGCCCCTCTCGGCAAACGATTTAGGATTCCAGCCTCAGAATGAAACTGGAGCCCCAATGAAAACACCCGGCTGTTGGTTTAGCAACTGGGTTCAAAACCTGGCATCTGCGCAGATATAAACAGATTCTCAGCCAAATCCACAAAGAGGTCTGGAGCAATACCGTTGTTACGATTTCTCTGCGTGT
>JAMXLI010000268.1 GCA_024281115.1 Terriglobales bacterium
GAACGTCCCCGGCCTACCGGAACGGCGGCTTCGTGAGCCTCCGCGGAGTCGCGCAGCACCTCCTTGAGGATGCGGTGCACGATCAAATCAGGATAGCGGCGGATGGGCGAGGTAAAGTGCGTGTAAGTAGGCGCAGCCAGAGCGAAGTGGCCTTCGTTCTCCTCCGAGTAGCGGGCCTGCTTGAGCGAGCGCAGCATCAGGTAAGAGAGGATGCGCTCCTCCGGCTTGCCTGCAATCTTCCGGGTCAGTTTCTGGTACATGCGCGGGGTGAGGTGCACCTCCTGCGGCAGCTCCAGCTCACGCGGCCGCCGGCCCGTACCGTAGGCGGCGCGCCGGTCGGTCTTGGTTTGCACGCGCTGAACGGGAAGCGCGCCCACGCCGAGGGAGTAGCCGAAGGTGGCCGCGATGGTCTCGAAGTCGTAGACCCGCTTGGGATCCGGCTTCTCGTGGATGCGGTAAAGCGAGGGCACGCCTTTATGCTCGAGGTAGGAGGCCACGCACTCGTTGGCCGACAACATGAACTCCTCAATCAGGCGGTGCGCGGCGTTCCGTTCCGAGCGCGTGACCCCCTGCATCAACCCGTGCTCGTCAAACTCAATGACCGGCTCGGGCAGATCGAAATCAATCGAGCCGCGACGCTCGCGTTTGCGGTTCAGAACGCGAGCCAGCTCCGCCATCAGCTCGAAGTTGGCCACCAGTTCGCCATAGCGGCGGCGCAAGCCGGCATCGCCCTCCAGCACCAGGTTGACATCCGTATACGTCGTCCGCTCGGCCGACCGGATCACGCCCTCATTGATCTCGTAGCCTTGGATTTCGCCCTGGTGATCTATTTCCATGATGCAGGAGAGCACCAGCCGGTCGAGCTTGGGCCGCAAGCTGCAGATGTCGGTGGAGAGCTCCAGGGGCAGCATCGGCACAGCGCGGTCGGGAAAATAGACCGAGGTGCCTCGCAGCCGCGCCTCGTCGTCAAGCCGGGAGCCGTCGCGAACATAATGCGCCACGTCCGCGATGTGGACCTGCAGCTCGTAATTTCCGTTCTCCAGCTTTCTAGCCAGCACGGCATCGTCAAAATCGCGCGCCGTCTCGCCGTCTATGGTCACGATCGGAAGGTGGCGATAATCGCGGCGGCCGCGCAGCTCGCGCTGTGGGATCACGTTCTCGATGGCCTGCGCCTCCTCCAGCACCTCGGGAGGAAAACGGTGCGGCAGGTGGAACTTGCGAATGATGATCTCCACGTCCACGCCGAAGTCGTCTTCGTAGCCAAGGATTTCTACCACCCGTCCGCGCGGGTTCTGGGTGGGGGAAGGCCAGCTGGTAATCTCGACGTCCACCACCATGCCTTCCAGGTCGTCCCATTCCACCGGGCGCTGCCTCGCTTCGTCGCCAATAACGCGGTGGGGCGCTGCCTCCCCAGACACTGGGTTGGCCGGACGGGCGGGGACCTCCTGGCCCGGGGGAATGACAATGTCGAGCGTGATCTTCTCGTCCATGGGCCGCACATGATTGCCGTGCCTGCCGTAGTGGAAAGTTCCGACCACGGTGCCGTGAGCGCGGCGCACCACCCGCAGAATGCGGCCCTCGGCGCGGCCATCCCGGCGGATGTCACCCATTTCCACCAGCACGCGGTCGCCATGCATGGCCGTACCCACCCCCGCCGGGTTGATGAAAATGTCGCCGCTCAGGCGCTGCTTCAGCTCAGAATCATCAGGGGTTACGAACCCGTAGCCATCGCGATGCATGCTCAGCCGGCCGGGGACGAGGTTGGCGGCATGAGCAGCCGTGGGCAGAGAGTAGCGGTCGCTTTCGGTCTCAAGCAACTGGCCGCGATCCACCAGCTTGCGCAGGCGTGCGCTCAATGCGCGCCGCTCCTCGCCGTGGAGTCCGAGTTCGCGCACCAGTTGCTTGAAGCCGGCAGTCTGCCGCGGCTGGCGCTCGATCTTTTTCAGAATGGCAGCATCGCTGAGCATGGGAGCTGGGCCGATTCGGGATCTTCCCGCCGGTTCTAATCCCTAGGTAATAGCGACCAAATCGGCCGACCACGTTACTCTATGGTAAGCGCTGACACGGCGTACGGAATTAAGGGCTTCACCGGATTCTGTGTGCGGGGCCACCATGCCAGCATGGTACTCGCACCGGCGGCGGAAAGGAGCTTTGGCTCGGTACGCCACGCAGAGTGGTTTGCACGCTTTCGATCCACAGGCGGGCCTAATTTCCACAGGAACGGCTCCGGGCGCCGCAGAGTAGAATGCGTGTAAGTTTCCGACAATGACCTGTTAGCGCGACCCTATTTTCCCGACGAAAGGAAATTCTTTTGAACATGTGGAAGCCCACAACTCAGCCCACTCCTGGCGCGAAGCCGTTTACTCCGGAAGCGGAGCGTCCGGCTGCCACCACCACCACGTCCACGGCGAGCGAACCGAGCGCGCCGGCGGCACCGCGTACCGCCGTGGCCAGTTCGGCGGAGCAGGCGACCATTGGCAAATCGCTGGTCATCAAGGGCGAGGTCACCGGGTCGGAATCGCTGTACATTGACGGTCGCGTCGAAGGTTCCATCAATCTGGCCGGCAACCGGGTCACCATTGGCCGCAACGGTGTGGTCGCCGCCAACATCAACGCCCGCGAGATCGTCGTGCTGGGCAAGGTGCGTGGCAACCTGACCGCGAGCGATCGCGTTGATATCCGCAACGACGGCTCGCTGACCGGTGACGTTATCGCCGCCCGCATCAGCATTGAAGATGGCGCCTTCTTCAAGGGCGGCATTGATATCCGCAAGCCGGGCCAGAAAGCCAACGGCAGCGATGCCAAGGAAGTCGAACCCGCCGTCGCGGTCGCCCGCGCCGGGGTCAGCAACTAGGCAGCAGCCTTCTCGAAACTCTTAAGGGCGCTTCGGCGCCCTTTGTTTTTGCCCAGGGTTCCGCTGCGGTGGGGAATGCGCGACGCCGGCGAGTTACGGCTGTGCGCGCTTTCTGCGCTACGGCTCCTGCCCTGCGCTCATCTGCTCAGCGTGGTCTTCGGCTGCCCGCGGATAGGCAGCGGGCGAACCGCGGCGGCGCAACTGCTGCGGCAACGGAGATCCCGTAACCCACAAACCTGCCGCCACCGCCGCTCCCCAGGTGAGCGAAACCAACGCCAGGGCTTTCCAATCGGCTGCGCGGCTCCCGGTCAGGGGCACGGAACGGGCGACGCCCAGCCCAGCAAACAGGGCGGCGACCGCCACCGCCGCCGCCTTGGCTAAGTCCTTCCAGGGCAGCTCCGCAATCCGCACCAGCTGGCGGCGATCCAGCAGTACTGCAATGGCCAGCGTGTTGAGCAGGATGCCCACGTCCGACGCGATGGCCAGTCCGGTTACGGACCAGGTGTGGAACAGCGCTGCATAGACGGGGAGGGATGCCAAGGTGATGGCGCTGCTCGCCAGCATGGGAGTTAGCGTGTTGCCGGCGGCATAAAACGCCCGGGAGTATAGGGCCTGAGCCGCCCAGAAAGCCAGCGAGAGCGAAAACCAGAAAAAGTAAGCGGCTGTCTCGCGTGAATCGCCGAAGTGGAAGCGGCCGCGCCGGTACACCAGGTCGATAAGGGGCAAGGCCGCAGCCATCATCCATGCCGTGGCCAGGAAGGAAAGGGCAGCCAGCCGATATACCGTGTTATTGACCGTGTCCTGGAACTCGCGCAGGCGCCGTTCGCCGAACAGCCGGGCAAAGAACGGCAGAGACGCCTGTCCGGTTGCCTGCCCGAGAACGGCGATGGGGACGGCGAACAGGCGCTTGGCGTAGTTCAGCCGCGTAATGTCGCCGGCGCCTCCGGAAGCGAAGTAGCGCAGTATCCAGTCATCTGCGGTCACCAGCGACACGCCTAGCATCAGCGGGATCGAAAGTTTCACCCATTCGCGAAACGCAGGGTTGCGCATATCGAACGACGGCCGGTAGCCCGTGCCTACCCGCATCGCGCCCACCGCATTCACCAGAAAAGGCCCCAGGAAGCTGCCTGCGAGCGCGCCGTAGGCAAGCGACGCGATGCCCAACCGCCCCGCCAGCACGACTCCACCCAGAATGATGAACACGTTGTAGAGCAGCGGTCCCAGTGCGGGAAACAGAAACAGGCGGCGCGAGAGCAGCACCGCCGAGACCACGCCGCCAACGTAAAAGAACACCTGCCCAGGCAGCAAAATTCGGGTCAGGTGCGCGCAAACCTGCAACTGCTCGGCGCTGAAATGCGGGAAGATGTAGCGCTCAATGGGTAGGGTGAAAACCTCCGCCAGTGCAATGCCGGCGGCCAGAGCGGCGGTCATCACGGTCACGATCACGGAGAAGGTTTTCTGCGCTTCGGCTTCGCGCTTCTCAGCCAAAAAACGCGTGTAGATGGCGACGAAGGTGATGGAAGCAGTGCCCCCGGCAACCAGGTAATTCAGAAAATCCGGCAGCGTGAAGGCGGCGACGTAGGCGTCGGTGTAGGGGCCGGCGCCAAAGGCCCAAGCGATGTAGGCTTCGCGCACGTAGCCGATGACGCGCGAAAGCATGACCGCCGCCATCAGCAACAGCGTGGCAGAAAATGCGCTGTGCTCGTGCGAGGGGCGAAACACGCGCAGAATGCGCTGCGGCAGGGTCATACCTTTCGCAGATTAACCCAGCGTCCGACCGCCCCGCTTGTGAATCCGGGGGTGCGTTCCTGCTTTGACATGGGGAAAAACCGGCGACGATAATCGCTGGCGTGAACCATTCCCTCTCCGCGGTACTACGCCGTTCCTTCTCGAAGCCCTACCCGACGGCGGTGCGCGGCGCCGGCGCGGTGGTGTGGGACGAAGCCGGAAGACAATACCTGGATTTCTCCTCCTCCGCCGCCGTGAATTTTATCGGCCACGGGGAGCGCGAGGTGGTGGAGGCCATGGCGGCGCAGGGCCGCGAGCTCGAATTCGTGCACTCCAGCCAATTTGTAACTCCGGTAGCGGAAGAATTCGCCCGCGAGTTGCTGGACTTTGCTGGCGCCGGTTTTCGCGGGGGCGCGGTCTTTTTTACCAGCGGCGGCTCCGAGGCAGTGGAGAGCGCGCTCAAGCTGGCGCGCCAATACCAGGTGGAGATCGGCCAGAAGCAGCGCTTTCAGGTGGTGAGCCGCCGGCAGAGTTATCACGGAGCGACGCTGGGCGCGCTCGCAGTCTCCGGGAACATCCGGCGGCGCGAGATTTACCTGCCCATGGTGCGCGAGTTCGACAAGGTCGCCACCCCATATTGCTATCGCTGCGACTATGGCTGCCGCGAGTGCGCCAGCCGGTACGCCGCTGAACTGGAGCGCGTGCTCGCGGCGAATCCGCACGCTGCCGCCTTCATTTTCGAACCGGTGAGCGGCGCTACCTTGGGCGCGGCCGTCCCTCCCGACGGGTATCTGCGGGAGGTCGCGGAAATCTGCGCCCGTTACGGCGTGCTGTTGATCGCCGACGAGGTTATGACGGGTATGGGCCGCACCGGCCGCAACTTTGCCGTGGACCACTGGGGCGTCGTGCCGGACATCATGGTGGCCGCCAAGGGACTGACCAGCGGCTATGCGCCCCTGGGCGCGGTTCTCGCGGCACCGCGGGTCGTGCAAGCCCTGGCCCGCGGTTCGGCTAGCTTTGTGCACGGCTTCACCTACAACGCGCATCCCGTCTGTACCGCGGCCGGCCGGGCCGTGCTGAAGATCATTCAAGATCGCAAGCTGGTGGCTGCCGCATCGTGCAACGGCGCCGCGGAACGCGCTCTTCGCGAGGCGCTGGAGGGCCTGCGCGCGCACCCTTCCGTCGGCGACGTACGTGGCCTGGGGCTTTTGCGCGGCATCGAGTTCGTGAGCGACCGGCAAAGCAAGGCACCCTTTCCGCACGATAGGAATTTTTCCGGGCGCGTGGCCCAGAAAGCGGCGGAGCGCGGGCTGTCGGTTTATCCCATGCAGGGCAGCGTGGACGGATACAGCGGCGACCACCTGCTGATCGCGCCCCCCGCCATTATTTCGCCGGAACAGGTCCGGTGGGCGGGCGAACAGCTACACGCCGCGATCGAAGAAGCCGCGCGCGGCTAGGCGAATTCCTGCATCGTTCGTCGCCGGCAGCCGTCCAATAGTGCTGAGTGTACCCGGGGGAACCATGCCGATTCGCGACCTGCTGCTGCCCGAGTTCGAAGAGGAGATGAAGAAAACACGCGCCACCCTGGCGCGCGTGCCCGCCGACAAACCAGACTTCGCGCCGCACGCCAAGTCTATGCCTATGGGCAAGCTGGCGGCCCACATCGCACAGTTGGGCGGGTTCGGGCTGATTATCCTGACTACGCCCGAACTGGATTTCTCCAAGAGCAGCATCGCGCCTTTGAAGTTCGAGTCTCCACAGCAGCTGATCGGCGCGCTCGACGAAGGCGCAGCCAAGGTGCGCGCCGCCCTGGCAACCACCCCCGACGAAGCCTGGACGCAGCCCTGGAAGCTTGCCTTTCAGGGTAAGCCGATTTTTGCCGGATCGCGTTTCCTGGCCTATCGGCAGATGTTCCTCAACCACGTGGTGCACCACCGCTCGCAGCTTGGCGTGTACCTGCGTTTGACTGGCGTACCGGTGCCGGCCACGTATGGCCCTTCGGCGGACGATACGCTGGGCTTTTAAGGATCAGGATCCCAAGCCCGGAGCGGTTTGGAGCGCTGCCTCGGCGCCGTTCACCACTTGGTTGGCAGCGCTGGTACCGCTGCGGATGCAGTCGGGCACGCCAATTCCTTCGTAGCCATTGCCGGCCAGCGCCAGCCCGGGAATGTCCCGACGCAAGGCCGCGATGCGCTCCAGCCGCTCCAGGTGTCCAACGGCGTACTGGGCCATCGCCCTTGGCCACTTGTACACGCGTTGTGCCACCGGCTGGGCCTGCAGGCGCAGGATCTGCTTCAGTTCTTTCTGAACCGTGCCCAGGATAGCTTCTTCGGGCCAGTCCAGAATCTGCTCATCGCGCGAGCCGCCCAGAAAGCAGCGCAGGATTCCGCGTCCCACGGCCGCGCGATGGGGGAACTTGTTGTGCACGAAGGTGCAGGCCAGCATGCGCCGGCCCTCGCTGCGCGGCACCAGAAAACCGAAGCCGGGCGGCAATCCCGCCACATCCCGCTCCTCGTAAATCAGCGTGGCGGTGACGGAGGAGCTGTACCCGATCCCTTGCAGCTCATCCGCCAGCTTGCGGGAAACTGTGCGCAGGAGCGCGCCTGCCGCCGTCGCTGTGGTCGCGAGGACCACCGCGTCGAATTTTTGCTCCTCCCGCGCACTCACAATCCAGCCGCTGCCCTCGCGGCGCATTTGGCGCACGGCGATTCCGGGGCGCAAGCATGCCGGAGGCAGGGAAGCAAGGATAGCTTCCACCAACTGCTGCATGCCGCCTTTCAGCGACGTGAACAGCGGCGGCCTTGCGCCCGCGGCCTGCGGCATGTTCCTGCGGGCGGCCAGCATGGCACGTCCCAGGCTGCCGTACTTGGCTTCCATGTCGCTAAAGCGGCGCAGCACAGCGCGCACGCTGAGTTGCGCAGCGTCGCCGCCATAAACTCCAGAGAGCAAGGGGTCCGCCAGCCGCTCCACCATCTCCGGCCCGTAATGGCGCTCGACCAGTGCCGCCACGGTTTCGTCGCCGCTCGCCTGACGCGGGGGATGGAACCACTCGAGCCCCATGCGCAGCTTTGTGCCCCAGGAGAACAGCGACGTGAAAACCATGGGCAGCAGGCGGGTGGGAACCATGAACATCAGGCCGTCGGGAATGGGCACCAGGCGGCCTTTCACGAGAATGTAAGTTTTGCGCTCGGAATCTTTGGAGCCGATCAACTCGCCGCCCAGCCCAAGCTCCCGGCACAGGTCTGCGGCCCAGGGCTTTTCTGTGAGGAAGGAATCGGGCCCGGCCTCGACCACGCAACCGTCCACGCGCTCCGTGCGCAGCGACCCGCCGAAGCGGTTATCGGCTTCGAACAGAACGTAGTCGATGGGGACGCCGCGCCGCCGGTGCTGCTCCAGACGATAGGCGGCGCTCAGTCCCGAGATGCCTCCGCCGACGATGGCTATGCGCTTCATGCAGGAATGACCGCGCACTAACCCTTGATCGGCGCCAGGGGGGCGGGCAGCTGATCGGCAGGTGACAGGCGGGAACGCGCCACCTCGGCCAGCGCGGCGGTGAGCAGCGGCGACCCGTTCAACGATTCTGCGCGCCACAACTTCATGCCCTGCTCGGCTGCGAAATTCTTGAAGGCAATGTCCACGTCGTAGAGGACCTCGACGTGATCGCAGAGGAAGCCGACGGGCTGGATGAAAACGCCGCGTCGCCCGGCATCGCGCAACGTGACAATGGTGTCTTCCACGCTTGGCCCGATCCACGGCCCGCCCGACATTCCTTGGCTCTGGAAGGCGAACATCCAATCGTCCACCGAAAGCGAGGGCACCTCCATGGCCACCAGCGCCGCGGTCTCGCGCGCCTGCTGCTCGTAAGGGTCGCCACCGGCGATGGTGCGCGCAGGAACACTGTGCGCCGTGAAGATTACCGGCACGCGCGCATTCAACTCCTCGCATGCCCGGCCCCAGCCAATCCGCAGCTTTTCGGCAAAGGCGCGCACCAACAGGGGATGGTCATGCCAAGACTCGATGAAATCCACTTCGAAGGGCGCCTGCCTGCCGTCCTTTCCGACAACGGCTTGCCGGTACAGCCCGACGCTGGTGCGCGAATTGTGCGGCGCAAGGCAGATGACGATAGCGCGCTCGACGCCTTCCTCCGCCATCCGGCGCACTACATCGGGGATAAACGGCTTCCAGTTGCGCATGCCCGCGTACACCGGCAGGTTCAGCTCGCGGTGCAACTGCTCCGCCTGCTGGAAGGTGTAATCGTGGAGCGGCGAACGCCCGATCAGCCCATAGCGGTGCTGGATCTCCTGCACCACTTCTGGAGGAAGCGGCCGTCCTCCGGTGACGTAGCGCAGGAACTCCGGCACGTCCTCGACCTTTTCAGGGGTGCCGTGCGCCACCAGCAGCACGGCGGTTCTTTTCTCCTGTACTCGCGACAAAGCTCCCACTCACGTCTCCTCAAATCAGTGCGCGGCGGCAGTCTTGGCCGAACGCTCGTGCACGAACTGTGCCAGCTCTTTCACGTTCTCCACCGGCGTGCCCGGCAGGATGCCATGTCCCAGGTTGAAGATGTGTCCGGGACGGCCACCCGCCTGTTCCAGGATTCTCTCGGCGCCGGCACGCACCTCGTTCCAACCGGCGAACAGCAGGACAGGATCCAGGTTCCCCTGCACGCCCCCCTCATAGTTTAGGCTTTGCCAACCACGATCGAGCGGAATGCGCCAGTCCATGCCGATCACGTCGGCCCCGGTCTGCTTCATGGAGGGCAGCAAGGCTGCCGTGTCGGTGCCGAAGTAAATGACCGGCGCTCCGGTGCGCTTCAGCGCCTGGATGAGCTCGGTGGTGCGCGGCAGCACGTACTGCTGGTAGTCTTCCACGCCCAGGCAGCCGGCCCAGCTGTCGAACACCTGGAAGACGTCAGCGCCCGCGCGCACCTGCTCGGCGGAATAGGCGGCCAGCACGGCCACAAGCTTCTTCATCAGCTCGTCCCAGGCGCGCGGCTGCGTGTACATCATCTTCTTGGTCTCGATGTAGTGGCGCGAGCCGCCGCCCTCGATCATGTAGCTGGCGAGCGTGAAGGGAGCGCCGCAGAAACCGATTACCGGCAGGCGCTCGCCGAAGTGGCGGGCTACCAGCGCCACCGATTCTGCCACGTAAGCGAGATCGCCCGCGCCATCGGTGCGGACGCGCGCCACGTCCTTCGCGCTGCGCAGCGGATGCGCGATGACCGGTCCCTCGCCCGCGGCAAAGCGGAAGGGAATGCCCATCACCTCAAGCGGCAACAGCAGGTCGGCGAAAATGATGGCGGCATCTACGCCCAGGATTTCCGCGGCGGTGATGGTGACTTCGGCGGCCAGCGGCGGCTTCCGGCAGATTTCCAGCAACGAGTGGTGTTTGCGCACTTCGCGATATTCCGCCATGTACCGCCCCGCCTGGCGCATGAACCAGACAGGCGTATAAGGCGCGGCTTGCCCGCGGCAAGTCTGCACAAAGGCGGAATTCGGGGCTGACATGAATCATCAACTTTCGCACGAGGGATAGCCGACTGGCAAGGAAGCGGCGGTGAACTTTAATTTGCGACTTTTATGTTCAGAGTGTCCGCCTCCTTTTATCCTCAAACCACTCAGGTTGCCGGTATCCACCGTGCGGATCTCCGACGTCCTGTCGAGGGCTCCACCAATCCCCCACGGTGTTTGTACCTGCTCTCCCAAATAAAAAGGGTGAAGACAGGTGGTAACGTTTCACCTTCGAGCCTATGAAACACGACCGCACAAGCCTAATTGGGTGGGGAAGTCTCGGGGCAATCATTGCCTTGGTTATCTACCTCGGTTTTGCCGGCAGGACGGACACGTGGCCGCAAACCGGTTGCAAGATCACCGGCCATCGCATCGTCCGTTCGATTAGTGGCTCACGTTCGCCGCGTGTGCGATATGTCATAGAAGACCACCTGCGGTACGAGGTTGGCGGCCGAGACTATTCGGTATGGGCGGAAACGGGGTGGCAAGACAGCGATCGTGGGTTTCTGGAGTCACAATTGGCCACTTCTGCCGAGCCGGAGGCTTGCAATTACATCGTCCGCTACAATCCTGCAAATCCAGCCGAAGCTTTCGCACATTTAGAGCTACGGTGATCGCGCGTGCCGCGGCCAGCTACCTCGCCTCCACCCCGGCGCCCTTCAGCGGGCGGCCTGCGGTAACGCCCGTCAGCTTGCCGTGCGCGAACTCCAGTTGCCCGTTCACGAACACGTACTCTATGCCGCGAGATACCTGGTTCGGTTGTTCGTAGGTGGCTTCATCCAGCATGGCAGCCGGATCGAAGACCGTGATATCGGCGTAGAAGCCGGGCTTCAGCAGCCCGCGGTCGCGCAGGCGCTCGCGCTGCGCCGGCAGGGACGTCACCTTGCGCACCGCCTGCTCGAGCGGCATCAGCTTCTGCTCGCGCACGAAGCGACCCAGCACGCGCGGCATGGATCCCCAGGCGCGCGGATGGGTGTGCGGCTCGTACAGCGGGCCATCGAGCGAGGTTTCGTCGGCATCGAGCCCCACCGACGTCCAGGGCTGCTTGAGTCCGTAGAGGTTATCCTGCTCGCTGGCCATGAAGTAGAGCGCGCCGGTGCGGCCCTGGTCCGTCAGGATGAAGTCGAAGAGGGCGTCCATTTCCGGCTTGCCCTGCGCCTTGGCCAACTCGGCCACAGTCTTGCCGTCGTACTTCTTGAGATCGGGATTGACCACGCCGGAGAGCATCACGCCGCTGCCCCCGCCGCAATCGCGATACAGGTTCTCCCAATCCGCGTGCGGCTCGGCCAGCTCCGCCGCTATGCGCTTGCGCAAAGCGGGATCGCGCAGGCGGTCCAGCAGCTTGGGCAGGCCGCCCTCCGCTACCCAGGGGGGCAGGGACGAAGCCAGCGCCGTCGCGCCCGCCAGGTACGGGTACATGTCGGCCGCAATGTCGAGGCCCGAATCGCGCGCCGCCTGGATCTTGGCGACCACCTGGGTCATGCTGCCCCAGCGAGGTTTCCCGCTCACCTTCAGATGAAAAATCTCAACTGGCAGCCCGGCCTCGCGGCCAATGCGGATGGCCTCGTCAATGGCCGGCATCTCGCTCTGGCCCTCGCTGCGCATGTGCGTGGCATAGAGCCCGCCGTACTGCGCCGCGACCTTCGCCAGCTCAATCAGCTCCTCGGTTTTCGCATAGTGGCCGGGGGGGTAAATAAGCGCGCTCGAAATTCCTAACGCGCCCTGGCGCATGGCCTGGGCCACCAAGGCCTTCATATGCTCGAGTTCTTGCGGTGTGGGTGCGCGGTCTTCGTCGCCGATCACCGCCTTGCGCACCTGTGCCGCGCCCACATAGGTTCCGATGTTGAGCGGCGTGCCGGCTTTGGCCAGCCGCTTCCAGTAACCCTCCAGGTCGGTCCAGTCCACCGTCAGGTGATATTGATCGAGGAAAGGCTTGGCGGCGGCCAGCGTGCGCTCGTTCTGCGGCGCCACCGAGCCTCCTTCGCCCGTGATCTCACTGGTGATGCCCTGCGAGAGCTTGCTCAACGAGCGGTTGTCAATCAGCAGCGCCATCTCCGATTGCCCCAGCATGTCGATGAAGCCCGGCGCCACCACCAGCCCAGAGGCATCAATCACCTGCCTGGCGGAGGCCCCACGCAGGTCGCCAATGGCGGCTATGCGGTCGCCCGTGAGGGCGACGTCCGCGGCGTACCAGGGATTGCCGCTGCCGTCTATGACGTGGCCGCCGCGCAGGATCACGTCGTACGACCTTTGCAAACCGCCGGCGTAAATCGCGCTGGCAATCTGCCCCAGCGCCTGCCCGGCGATGCGCTGCGGCGCTTCCTCGTCGAGCGGCACCGGCACCATGTTGATGTAAGCAGCCATGATCACGCGCTGCCCGCTGGGCAGGTCTACGTAGCCCGCCAGGCCCTTGCCCTTCACCACCACGTCCTGGTTGAGTGCGTTGTAGGTGCCGTCGGTACCGGTCTTGGCATGAACGTGCCCGGCGGCAGGAGACGCGGTTTCGATGTTCCACAGCGTGCCGTCGCGTCCCATGATGGGCAGCGCGTCAAAGAATTTCTGGAAATCCTTCTGCGTGGCCATGAACGCCAGGTAATGGGCCATGAAGTCGGGCGTGAAGAAGGCATCGCCGCCGGCGCCGTCGGCCTGGGAAGCCGCACCCAAATCGAGGCCCGCCTTCTTCAGGAAGTCGTGCTCCAGGTCGAATCCAGCCTGGTCAACCTTCTCGGTCTTGTGGGCCAACACTGCTCCCAGGATGTAGGGTGTCATGCTGGCGTGCAGGTTCTGGCTGACCTTCAGCGTGACCTTCACCTCTTCAGAGAAGGGCGGGGAGACATGCTCCGCCACCAGGTTCTCCGGCTGGTACGACATGGCCAGGATCTTGAAGTCGGTGCGCGCTGGCGCCTCGAGCGCCTGCGCCTGCACCCCGGCTTCACGCAATATCTGCGCGAAAGCCACCTGCGCAAACTGCGCAGGCGAGGGCACCGCATAGGCGAAGAGAATGGGTTTGCCGGGCGGAAGAGTACCTGCCACCGTGACCGTGCGGCTGCCGTCGGGCGCGGCCTCATCCTTGTCCCAGCGGATGTCCGGCTTCGATCCCTCCGGGCCCGTGGTGGCGTGATTCAGGAAGCGCACGTACGCGGTTTGCGGCGATACCAACAGTGCGACGGGAGCGCCTGGGGCGGCGCCCGGGGTAACGGTCACGGCCACCAGGTTGTCGTTCACCGCGATGGGCGATATCACCACATTGGTGCCCAACTCGCGTGTCCCCTCGGGAAACAGGCTGGCATCCACCAGCACCCTCCCGGTCACCCGACGAATACCCGACTTGGCGACCTGGCCGCCGAGTTCGCGCAGTACCGCCAGCGGATCGCCGGGAACGGCTCGCGTTGCGGGCGATCCGTCGTAAGAGTGATCGTTGTTCTCGAAGGCCAGCGTTCCGTCCGGCCGAATGCGGTTGGAAAGATTGGGATCGCCGCTGGCCACCAGCACCAGGTCGCCCTTCAGGGTTCCCTTCGCCACCGGCCCGGTGCGGTACACGCGGGTATGGAAGCGGTAGTCCGCGCCCAGCAGCTCAAGAGCCGTGCCCTCGGTGAGCAGCTTCGTGGTCGAGGCGGGCACGAACAGCTTGTTCTCGTTCATGCGAAACAGCGGTGCGCCGCCATCCAGCGGCAGCACCTCCACCCCGATGTTGGCGTGCGCGAATTCCGGGCGGCCGGCAATCTGCCGGATGGTTTCTTCCAGGCTGGCCTGCGCCAAAACCGCAACCGCATTCAGCACAAGAACCAGGGCAGTGGAAAGCAGGGCGCGTCGCGACGGGATCATGGGTTCGTCCTGGATGGAGCGCTGGGCAGGGGCTGGTGCCGCATCGTTCAGAGGCTGGACTATACCAAACGCGCAAGCCCGGGAGGCGCCCAGACGTTCCCGACTTTGCCCCGCAGCACGCTCACCGAGGCTTTGGGCAGCACGACCGCGGTGGGCTCAACCACGCTTCTGATGGGCGGTCCATCGGGCGCGGCATGGCTTTGGGGCCCGGCAGAGTGCCACGCGTATTGCTCGCTGCCGAAGCTGATCACGGTCAGCGGCCCCGAAAATACGGCCCGCGCCCGCTCATCCTCGAACCACACCTGCACCGCGTGCGCATTCGACTGGTCCTTGTTGATCGCCAGAAGCGCCCACTGGCCATCCGGACGATGGATGGCATACGCCGTAACCAGCACGTGACCTGCCGAGTCCTTCAGGCCGCAAGCCGCGGGGTACAACCGATGCACGCCCGTGCCATGCTGCGCCCACTCAAGGTTGATCAATTGGCTGGCGAAATACTGTGCCGTGTAGCCGTGGACCGCCAATCGGTCGTCCGCCACGAAGTTTCCGTAGGTGCTCCATCCATGGCAGCCCGAACGCAATGGTTCCGGCTGAATGGGCGAGTGGTAATAGGCCGCGCCGCCCGCGCTCAGGAATGAGCCCACGCTGTCAGCCAGCCACAGCGCCGAAAAGATGTCGGCCATCTGCAGAGACAGAGCGGGCGCAACGTTGCTCTCGGTGTTGAACAGGGGAACATTGGCGCCATCCCGACGCCAGGTTTCGAGAATGTGTTCGGTAATAGCCGGTTCGCGGAACAGGTCGGACCAGGTTACCTCACACGCGTCAAAAGGATAGTGTTCAAAGGAAACGAAGCTCAGATCGCGGAGCCGTCCGCGTACCTTGAGGTAGTCAATGAAGCGTCCCAGCCACGAAGTGCGCCCCTGCTCATCGGGCCACGCCTCAACGTCCTCGAGCACCCCCTGGAACACTGGGCCGCCGAGCCTGGCCTGCGGCACTACCCGGTGGATGACCGTCGCGAACTGCAGGTACAGCGCTGCATAATCCTCCGGCAGCATGAACTGCCCATCAGGCTCCTCGCCCATTTCGATGTACGACACCGGGTAGCCTCGCCGCGCCAGGTAAGCGATCTGCGCCGCAGCATCCTCGGGAGTGCCGTAGAGCACGCTCACCGGCATCATGGCCGGCAAGCCATTCGTGATTCCACTGGTGAAGAACAGGTCAACGCCCGTCTGATCGCCCGCGCTGAGATCGAGATCGGCCGACGAATGCCAGGGATCCACCGATGAGCAATAGGTCTGAGTCTGCTGCTGGTCGGGACGGTGCTGCACCAGATCGGCCAATTCGCCTGACTCAGTGAGGGCTCCCAGGTAAAGCTCGTGTATGGCGTAGCCGCAGGCGTTCCGCGGGTCCTCCGCGCCGTGCGAATCCGGCGTATTCGACGACTCGGTCATCCAGATGCGAACGAAGCGCACGGGCAGCGGCGCAGATGCCAATCGGAGCAGAACAGGGCCGCCACGGCCATCAGTTATGTTGCCGCCGCTGAACGTAACCCACTGGCCGGTGGCGGGTTGGTTCATGGCATCGGCTCCCGTCCAGTACTGCACCTGGTAAGCATGGGCGTAGGGGTGCGCCCAAGCGATACGGATGGCCTGAATCGGCTCCGCCTTGCCCAGGTCCACCACCACCCACTGCGGACGTGATTTTTCGCCGGTGAAGCGTTCGTCCAGGTAGGGATTGCTCTTCCAATACGATTCAGGATTGCCATCGGTCAGGCGCGAATAGCCCCGCTCCGCCCCGCCATTGCGCGTATGGCCGCGGTGCGGGAGAGGGTAGGCGTAGGAATGCCGGATGGGTTCGCCGAGATCGTGGCTCCCCGTGAAATACCCCGACTGATTGCGCGGATTGCTCCAGGCGCCGTTCGGGTTCCAATGCCAGGCGGCAATCTGTAATTCGGTGTTTTGCCGGTAGGTGATCGGCCCCCAGCCGGCCGAAAGGCATTGTTTCACCATCTCCGGCGTATAGATCTTGTCCACGACACCCGGCGGCAGGATATCCATGGAGGTGCCCAGCGCCTGGTCGGGATCGAAGGCGTTTTTCAGCTGGTTTGTGTTCACCTGGATGGTTGCCGCCTGGGGGGACATGCCCCCAAGCGCCTGCGCCAGCGGATGCCGCGCCACGAATCCCGCCAGAAACGCGGCGGCGCGCTTCAGAAACCTACGACGCGGAATGGGAAAAGGCTCAGCGCGCTCGGGGGCCAAATTAAACGATCATTTCTTCTTCGGCGGAAGGGCCAAGTCCGGGTTATAGACAGCGGCCACTGCGTGGATGATATCCATTGGCTCGGCATGTTCTTCGTCGAGGTTGGTCAGGGCCACCACGGTGAGCCGGTCGTCCACGTAGCGAGCAATGCCGGTGGAAAAGCCCTGCCATGCGCCCGCATGTTCGTAGATGCGGTGTCCGCCCACGCTGGTGATGAACCACCCAAAGCCGTATCCGGTGAGCTTTCCGTCCTTCAACTTCGTTGCAGTCCAAATCTGTTCCAGGCTGGAGCGCTGGAGCAGCTTTTCCGTGTACAGCGCTGCGTCCCACTTTGCCAGGTCGAGCACGTTGAAATAGAGGCTGCCGTCGGCGGTACTGTTCAGCGTGGGCGACACATATTCCTGGTTCTTCAGTTCCCCGTTAACCAGCCGGTATCCCGATGAGCGGTTGGGGATAATGTCGGCCTCGCTCATCACCCGCGTGCTGGTCATTCCCAGCGGCCGGAAAATGCGCTCCTGCAGGAAGTCGCCATAAAATTTCCCGGTCACCTTGTGGATCAGCACTCCCAGCAGCAGGTAGCCGGTGTTGCTGTAGTGCCAGCCTTCACCGGGAGGGAAATCAAGCGGCAGAGCCTCCGCCAACTTCACCAGTTCGTCTTCACTGTAATCCTTGCGGTAATCGAGCTGTCCTTCGGTGTAGTTCTTGATTCCCGAGGTATGGCTGAGCAGGTTGCGGACGGTAATCTCGTTCCAGGAGGCCGGGGCATCGGTGAAATACTTTGCGATCTTGTCATCGAGCCCGACCTTGCCCTCTTCCACCAGCATCATTACGCCGGTCGCGGTAAACTGCTTGCCCATCGAGCCCGACTGGAACAGCGTCTCCGGGCGCACCGGCGCCTGCAGTTCGACATTCGCCAGGCCGTACCCCTGCACCTTGACGATCTTGCCGTCTCGCGCCACCAGCAGCGCGAGCCCGGGAATCTTCTGCCGCTGCATGGCAGCGCGCACGATTTCGTCCACCCGATCGGCGGCGGTTGCAGCCGTGCTGAGCGCCAGCAGCCAAACCCAGACGAATAGCTGTCCTTTCAAATTTCCCACCAATGCCCCTCTCAGATCCGCCCCAACGTTTTTAGAAGCTCTTCGCGGCCCATCAGTGTACGCGAGCTTGTGCTTGAAGACGCAATCAACTCATCGCTGAGCGGCCGGCGCTCTCCGCCGCGCTCCGATTCAGGCCTGCGCCTGACGACAATCCACCAAAGGCGCGCCACAGGAACGACGCCAGATAATACGCGTCCAGGTACTTATACGGGGTTTCGCCGCAGGTGTAATGGCCGCACGGCAGGACCGAGACCTGCAAGTCCAGCTGCCGGCGGTGGAATTCGTCCACAATGGCGCGCGAGAACTGCGGCAGGAAGGTCAGGTCGTACTTGGCATAGATCACCAGCGACTTTCGGGCAGCAAACCGGGCGTATTGCTCAAAATACGACATGGGGCTGATGGCCAGCCACGCCCGCCGCAATCGCTCCAGGTTCAGCGCGGCGTCCAGGCCGGCGCGCACGTGGCGCGTCGATTGTCCCGTCCAGACCACGTCTGCGAAATAAGTGGAAGCGTGGTTGAAGGCACAGACGCGCAGGCGGGGGTCATGCGCCGCGGCAATAAAGGCGTAACAGGAGCCGAGGCTCGTGCCCACGATGCCCAGCTGCTCGTAACCCTGGCTCTGCAGCCAGTCCAGGCAGCAACGCACGTCCAACACCGCCTGCCGCGCCGCGTCAATGGTGCGTCCGATATTGGCGGAAACGGCATAGTCCGCACGCTCGGTCTCAGGTGGCTTGCGGACGTCGTGATAGGGCAGGCTCAGGCGCAGCGCCGCTATGCCAAGCCGCTGGAAAATGCGGCACAAGCCAATGTGCCCCTCGTTATCCGAGTTCCACTGCGGCAGCACGACCAGCGCCCGCTTTTCGCGCGACGGGAACCAACGCGCCAGCACGGTGTTGTTCACCGGGAACGGAGTTTGCGCCGCCGAGGTGAAGCGTAACGCCTGTCCCGAGGCTTTCCCGTGCACCCCCGTCCGGAACGGCTCAAGCCGGAAATCGCGCGGCGTTTGGTAGGCGAAGAAGCGGTCACTACTTGCCAGGATGCGTTGGTTGAGTTCGCACATCAGCTCTTCCGGCGCGGCGGCGGAATCGCCAACTATGTCGTTTATTCCTTCTGCGCACGGCCAGGACCGCGCCCACTCAAGCCCCCACTCAAGCGGACGCACCACGCGGTTGTTGTCACGATTGGTGAGCCGCGTCTCCCATTGCTCCATCCACCGGCGATAAAGCGAAGGCATGCGAGGAAGTTTTCATTTTATCCGCACCTGTGCCAAGCCGTGGCAGGGCGGCTGAGGTGAGGGACCGCTGGCCTGAGGAGCCGCCCGGGGGAAACTACTCCAAGTATCGTCGCGAAACCCGGGCGGCGAGGCTGCACAGGATATCGTAGGTGATCGTGCGGGCCAGCCGGGCGTGCTCGGCGGCGTCTATGGCGAGAGCGCCGCTGCGCCCGATCAGCACCACCTCATCCCCCACTTCCACTCCGGGTACCCGCGTCACGTCTGCGAAGGTGAGGTCCATCGAGATCTGGGCGACGATGGGGGCATAGGCGCCGCGCACGATAACGCGCCCCTGGTCCGACAAGCGCCGATCCAGGCCGTCGGCATAGCCCACCGGCAAAATGGCAAGACGCGACTGCGCTTGCGTCAGGAAGGTGCCGCCGTATCCGACCCGCCGCCCCGCGGGCAGGTCGCGCAAGGCCAACACACGCGTCTTCCACGAGAGCACCGGCTCGACCTGCAGCCGCGGCCCGGCACGCTCCTTCTCGCCGGTGAGCGGCAAGCAATATCCGAAGAGCGCCAGGCCGGGACGGACCATGTTCCACCAGCAATCGCGGCGGGCAGCCACGGCCGCGGTGTTGGCCAGGTGCAGCAGCTTGGGCTCAAAGCCGGCACGCCGCGCGACCGCTACGGCCTCGCGGAAACGCCGCGCCTGCTCCAGAGCTTCGGCGGAATCCAGCGCCTCCGATGACGCCAGGTGCGAGCACAAGCCTTCCAGGGTGACGTGCCGCGCCGCGCGCACCCGCTCGAGCAGCGCCGTAAAACAGCGCTCGCTCACTCCCAGGCGCCCCATGCCCGTGTCGATCTTGATGTGGACCGCTACTGTTTTGCCGCGCTTCCCCGCCGCCTGTTCCAGCCGCTCCAGGTGTTCCAGGTCCCAAATGACCGGAGTCAGGCCCCGTTCTACGACCTCGTCTTCTTCGCCTTGCCAGCAGCCGGTCATAAGCAGGACTCGCGCGCGCACGCCGGCATCGCGCAGGACCACGCCTTCCTCCGCTCCGGTGACGCCGAGCCACTCGGCGCCTTCTTGCTCCAACGCTTGCGCACAGCGCACCGTACCGTGCCCGTAAGCGTTGGCTTTGATCACCGCGCACACCGCGACGTCCTTGCCCACGTGCTCCTGCACGCCGCGAAAATTGCGGCGGAGAGAACGCAGCGACACTTCCGCCCAGGTGGGTCTGCCGGCCGCCATGTGGAAAGAATGTTTCGCGATTATAGCGGTGCGCCTGGCGCGTGCCAGGGCACGGAAGTGCAAGACAAGGTTCGGGCGGGCAATATGTTGCCCGTTCGCCATGCGGGAGCGGCGTTGACATCGCTGGGCCCGCCCCCTAACCTGTCTTGTCCCGCATGAAAGTCCTGGTCATCGGTAGCGGCGGTCGCGAGCACGCGCTGGTGTGGAAACTGCGGCAATCTCCGCGAGTCACCCAGCTGTATTGCGCCCCCGGCAATGGCGGCATCGCGTACGAAGCCGAGTGCATCTCCGCCGACATCAAGAGCCTGGAGTCGCTGATTTCCGCCGCCACCCGCGTCCAGCCCGACCTGACGGTCGTGGGCCCGGAGTTGCCGCTCGCCCTGGGAGTGGTGGACGAGTTCACGCGCCGCGGCTGGCGCATTTTCGGGCCGACACGCGCCGCCGCCCAGCTCGAGGCCAGCAAGAGCTTCGCCAAGGAATTCATGCAGCGCCACCGAATTCCCACTGCGCACTACGCAGTGTGCGCCACGAACGAGGAGGTGCGCGACGCGCTGGCCCACTTTTCTACCCCCGTGGTGGTCAAGGCCGATGGCCTGGCGGCCGGCAAAGGCGTGGTTATGGCTCCGACCAAGGAAGCCGCCGGCGCAGCCGCTGCCGAGATGCTCAGCGGAAAAATGCTGGGCGAGGCCGGCGCTCGCGTCGTACTCGAGGAATGCCTGCAGGGAGAGGAACTTTCGTTCCTGGTGCTGAGCGACGGCGAGCGCGTGGCCCCGCTGGTGGCAGCGCAAGACCACAAGCGAGCCGGGGATGGCGACACCGGCCCTAACACCGGCGGCATGGGCGCCTACTCCACGCCGCAAATCATGGCGCCCGAGATGGTGGAGTGGCTCCTCTCCCACGTGGCCCGCCCCGTGGTGGCCGGAATGAAGGCTGAAGGCATGGAGTACCGCGGTCTGCTGTACTGCGGGCTCATGATGACCGCCACCGGTCCACACGTGCTCGAGTTCAATTGCCGCTTCGGGGATCCCGAGACTCAGCCCATCCTCATGCGGCTGGAAAGCGACCTCCTCCCGGCGCTCGAAGCCTCCATCGACGGGCGCGTCAGCGAAGGCGACTTCACGTGGTCCTCCGATTCCGCCGTTTGCGTAGTGCTCGCCTCCGGCGGCTATCCCGGCGCGTTTGAAGCGGGGAAAAAAATCGTCGGCCTCGAGCACGCGAGCGATATCCCCGGGACCAAGGTTTTTCACGCGGGAACGAGCAAGCGCGACAGCGCGTACTACACGGCCGGAGGCCGCGTGTTGGCAGTGACCGCGCGCGCCCCGAGCCTCGAGCAAGCTGTGGCGCATGCCTATGAGGCCATCCAAAACATCGGTTTTGAAGGCATGCAGTACCGCAAGGACATCGCGGCCAGGGCACTGGTCAAAAGCTAGCCGCGCGCGGGCCGGACGGACCAACGGCGGATGCCGTCACCCGCCGAATCCGCATCAACCACTAGCAAGGAGAATACTTCGTGCCACAACCCGTCGTATCCATCGTCATGGGCAGCGATTCCGACCTGGAGGTCATGCGTGAGGCCGGCAAAGCGCTCGAGGATTTCGGCATCGCTTACGAAATCGACGTCACTTCGGCCCACCGTTCGCCGGACCGCACTGCCGAGTACGCGCGCGAGGCTGCCGGCCGCGGAATCCGCGTCATCATTGCCGGCGCGGGCGGCGCCGCCCACCTGGCCGGCGTCATCGCCGCCCACACCACCCTGCCCGTCATCGGGGTTCCCATTCCGTCCACGTCGCTGCAGGGAATGGATTCGCTGCTGGCTACCGTGCAGATGCCCGCCGGCATCCCTGTGGCCACGGTGGCTATCGGCAAGCCCGGCGCGACGAACGCAGGCATTCTCGCCGCGCAAATCGTGGCCATGGCCGACCGGGCCGTCGCGGAGAAACTGGTTGCGCACAAGCGCAAGCTGGCCCGCGGGGTCGAGGAAAAATCCGCCAAGCTGCGCGCATCGCTGGCCTCGTAAGGGCCTCACGGGGTGCCCGGGACTTCTACCGCGCCGCCACGCTCTCGGGCACGCCCTGGGCATACGCGCGCTGGGCCGCACGCAAGCCGGCGCCGAGTTCCACGCCGTTCGGGAGCGAGGCCAGGACTTGTTCTAGCGCGCCGATCACCCCCAGGGTGTCGAGATAGTCGTAGTAGCCGATGTGGGCAATGCGGAAGAGCTTGCCTTTCATCTCTCCCTGGCCGTTGGCCACAACGGCGCCGAACTGCTCCCGCAATCCGGCGACAATCTTCCCCGATTCCACGCCGGCCGGCGGAAGAATGGCCGTCAGGGCTGCGGCTGGAGAACGCGGCGCGAACAGCTTGAGCTCGAGCGCAGCGGCCGCCGCGCGTGTCATGGCGGCGCAACCCTCGGCATTGTCCACCAGGCGGTCGCGTCCCACCGCCAGGCTGCCCTCGCCCGCCTCCCGCAGGTAATCGAGGGCCGCGGCCAACGCGGCCACGAGCGAGGTGGCGGGAGTGAAGGCGGACTCGCCCTTTGCTGCCGCTTTGCGTTCCTTGCGCAGGTCGAAGTAATAGCGCGGCGAAGAGGTTTCCTCCATTCGCCGCCAGGCGCGCTCGCTCACCGCCATGTAGGCCAGGCCCGGGGGGACCATCAGCGCCTTTTGCGACCCGCCGATGATCACGTCCACACCCCATTCGTCCACGGCCAACCGGGTGGTGCCGAGGCCGGTGATCGCATCCACCACCAGCATGGCCGCGCCCGCGCGGCGCCGCACCGCTTCACCAATCGCGCGCACGTCGTGCCGCGCTCCCGTCGAGCTTTCCGTGGCCTGCACGAAGACGGCTCGGACCTCTTCGCTGAGCGCCGCCTCGACGGTTCCCTCCGCAAAGGTCTCGCCGTATTCGGCGGAAACGGTTGCCACTGCGCAGCCAAACGTCTTCGCCAAGTCCCGCCAGCGTTCGCCGAACTTGCCGGCACTGAGCACCACCACCTTGTCACCGGGCGAGGTCAGGTTCGTCACCGCGGCTTCCATGGCCCCTGTGCCCGAAGACGCCAGCAGCAGCACGTCATTAGCAGTGCCGATGAATTCCCTCAGATCTGCCAGTGTGCGCGTGTACAGTTGGCGAAACTCCGCCGTGCGGTGGTGCAGGCTGGCCGCCGACATGGCAACTTGCGCCTCCGGCAGCAGGGGTGTGGGTCCGGGTGTGAACAAACGCTTTTTCTTCAACATGGCAGAATTCCCTGCTGGCAGCATACGACAGCGGAGGAAAGGTTGCTGTGACTAGCGGCGGCTATTCGATGGCAACCTGCTGGTAATTGGCGGGCACGCCGCTTACTACACGGTGGCCGGCGAGGAGCAGGATTAGTCCCGAAGCCACGTCGTCCGCATTGCGCACCAGCAGCAGTCCATCCCCCTGGTAGTCTTCCGGGGCCGAGCCGATCCACTCGATCTGCGCGACTTTGT
>JAMXLI010000269.1 GCA_024281115.1 Terriglobales bacterium
GGCCTGAAGGCCCGGATTTACTTAGGCCACGGACGCGGGCCTGAAGGCCCGCTCTTCCCCGGTTCGCCTCGAGCATTGCGAGCCTCGGCCGCATCGAACAGATTGAAGAGCAGCATTCTTATGGAAAAGCGGCCTTGGACGGAAGGCCGCCGTTTTTGTAGCAGTGCGGCTTTTGGTAGTAGAGCGGCGCTTTAGCGCCGCGTTACGGCGCGCGCCAAAGCGGGCTTCAGCCCCGGTCCGAGTTTTGCTCCGCAGGGCCTGAAGGCCCGGATTCACTTAGGCCACCGACGTGGGCCTGAAGGCCCGTTCTTCCCCGAACTGCCTCGAGCATTCGCGCGCTCGCCCGCGTCGAAAAGATACCCACGCGCGGGGGGCAGAGCGATATTCAGAGGCCGTTGCGTACTGGCCTGGAGGCCGGATCCAGGCATTCCTGACACGAGTTGCGGGGTTTTGTGGTTGAACTCTCCTAACAGGGCATGGCGGGCGCCGTCTAACCCGCGTTGTGCGTTAAGCCTAAATTTTTTCCAGAAATGCAGCAGAGGAGACTCGCCATGAAATCACGCCGTGTACTCGCAGCGGTCCCTTGCATCTTGTGGCTGGTTAGCGCGTGCCTGGGCCAATCGTTTGTGCTTGACCTGCCTCGGCCCAGCCAGCACGCGGTGGTCACGCAACGCATCGGGATCACCGATGTGACGGTCAACTACCATCGTCCGCTGGTGGGCGGCCGCAAAATTTGGGACGGCGTGGTTCCTTACGGGCAGGTGTGGCGCGCCGGCGCCAACGAGAACACCACCATTTCCTTCAGCGATCCGGTAACTATTGAAGGCCAGCCCCTGGATAAGGGCACGTACGGTCTGCACATGATTCCCACCGCGGACCAATGGACCGTCATCTTCTCCAAGAACTCGACCTCGTGGGGCAGTTTTACCTACAAGCAGGAGGAAGATGCGCTGCGGGTGAACGTGAAGCCACAACCCAGCGACTTGCACGAGGCGCTCACGTACGATTTCGATCAGATCACTCCGAATTCGGCGGCCGTCACGCTGCGCTGGGAAAAAGTGGCGGTGCCTTTCAAGGTAGGAGTGGACGTGAACCGCATCGTTGCCGCCAGCCTGCACAACCAGCTTCGCGGGCTGTCGCAGTACACCTGGGAGGGCTGGGACGATGCCGCCACCTACCTGCTCACCAATAAGACCGATTTGGAGGAAGCGCTGAAGTACGAGAACAGTTCGATCGAAAATGAGGAGCGCTACGACAATCTGATGACCAAGTCGCGCATCCTGGACGCGCTCGGCCGCAAGACGGAGGCGGCGGCGGCGCGCGACGGCGCCCTCGCCCGGGCCAATGCCATCCAGATGTACGTCTATGCGCGGCAACTGCAGCGCGATCATAAATCGGATGAGGCGCTGGCGGTGTTTCGCTCCAATGCGAAGAAATTCCCCAAGGACTGGATCACCCATGCCGGCGTGGCCCGCCTCTACGTGAGCCAGGGCGACTATGGCAAGGCGGTGCAGGAAATGAAGCTGGCCCGCGAGAGCGCCCCGGATAGCCAGAAAATAGGCGTGGATGGGCTGATTAAGCGGTTGGAGAACAAGGAAGACATCAACAAGTGAGTCCTGGCCAGAGGAGCGGGCCGGACGCGAACGGTCCCCGGCCCGCACCTCAGATAGGATCGGTGCTGTAGTGGGGATGGGAGTAGGTGCCGGTAATCTGCACCGGCATTTTGGCCCCCCCGCTTTTACTTTTCTTCAGAAACGGGTCAAGGGCCTTCAGCAGGACCGACTTGACGCCCGAGGTCGTCTTAGAAAGTTTCTGTTCGAGGAGCAAGGTCCCGTGCAGGTTTACGCGTTCGCTTTCGAGATTGTAGGTGCCGTGCATGTGGGCCAGCGCGCCGGGAACGCCGAATTGCAAACCGGTAAACGTGGCGACGGCGTTGCGCAGCAGGGCGTGGCCCTTTAAGTCGGAGAGCACGCGCGAAGGATCGTCGTCGTCCTTCTCGCTGCTGCCGCGCGCTTTGGCGCTCAACTTATCCACGCTGTTCTGGGTCTTGCCGCTGGTGAACTGGCCGGCACTCACCCCGAAATCTCCTTCCATCACAATCTTCTCGACAAAACGGCGAGGCCCGGAGGGAATGAAGACCCGGGCACGAAGCCCCGCGACCCCAGTCATAGGCGCCCGGGGCGCCTTAATAAAGAGCAGCAACACGTCCTGCAGGCGGCCCTGGGGTACCTGGAGGTTGAGATAAGCGGCCCTCTTCTGACCGTTGCGAGCGCTGATCTGACCGGAAATGTTAACGGTTGTTTCGCCGAAGTGCGAGGTCGTGTTTTCCAGTGTCACATCGCCGTTCACGCCGTTCACCAGCGCCTGGAACTGCGTGCGCACGCTGGTGCTATGCGTACTGCGACGAACCTGGAAGTTGGGCACCTCCACTTGGCCGGCGACGCGCAGGGCGCGGACGGGACCTTGGAACGTACCGTCGGAGGCGAGCGTGCCGGCGATACCCCCGATGGAACCCAAATCAGCATTGCGAAAAGCATAGGAACCGGAGACGGGGGTCTGCGCCAGGTCAGCCGCTTTCCAGGGTCCCAGTTGGCCGCGCGCCGTGATTTCGCCGCGGGGCACGGGGTTGGTGAGGGCCACCTCGAATCTCATCGGGGAGGTACTTCCCAGGTCGTGCAGGGAAAAGCGATGGACCGCAAAGCGGGTGGGAGCTTGGCCGCTTTCGGCGGAAGCGATGTCGAGGATCGAGCTAATGGCTTGCAGTTCACCAATATGCACACGAGAAGCGTGGAGCGCTAGCGGTCCCTGAGAGCCCTGGCCAAGGGACGGTAACGCGACATGGGCACTCTCGGCTTGCATCAGCGGCACGTAATGCCGCAGCATTCCGGAATAACTGCCGCGGATGGTGAGCTTCTGAATGGTGATCAGGGGAGGGCTGCTTTGGGCTCCAGCGCGGCGGAACTCCACTCCCTCAGCCACGCAGCCGGGCGGGAAAATTGTGGTGTGGAACCTGGCAAACTGCACGCGAGCGGCCGTGGCCTGCCCCAGATCACGCGCCACGGCATCGCGGCGGAACGGCCACTTCAGCGCCAGAAACACGGTGGCGATGAGCACGATGACCGCGGCAATGACCGCGGCGCATCGCAGCCATGGGCGGCGATGCGGAGCGGTGTGCGGGGGGCGCGTCCCCGGTTGTGCAGGCTTTTCGTGGCTCGGGGGAACGGGTGGGCGTAACTTTTCCGCGGAGAGGCTCATCGCGATACCTGCGGCTTAGATGATCCCAGGCCGCCCTGGCTTTGCCACGCAGGATGCAAAAACTGCGGGAAGGCTACGCCATATCTGAAGCGCGAACATGCTGCTCTACTACATCACCGACCGGCGCGGGCTAGGCGGCAATCCGCACGAACAACGGGCACGGCTGCTTGATCGCATTGCCGAGGCTGCGGGAGCGGGCGTGGACCTGGTGCAATTGCGGGAAAGGGACTTGCCCGCCCACGATCTCGAGATCCTGGCCGGGGAAGCCATGGTGAGGGTAGGTAAAAACCAGGGTGCGGCCCGCGGCACGCGAATGCTCATCAACTCGCGAACCGATGTCGCGGTGGCCGCCGGCTGCGATGGAGTCCACCTGCGATCCTCGGACGTGGGCTGCGCGGTAGCGCGGCAAGTTTATGGCGCGGACCGCTCTGCCGTGATTGCCGTCTCCTGCCACTCGCCGGAGGAAGTACAGAGGGCGGCCAAAGAGGGAGTGGACTTCGCGGTGCTGGGCCCGGTCTTTGGGAAAAGGGACGCTCCCGGAGTGGCGCCCCTCGGACTGCAAATGCTTGCTGAAGGCTGCCGGCGGGCGGCGGCGGCCCGCCAACAAAGGCCTATGCCGGTGCTGGCGCTCGGCGGTGTGACCCTGGAGAATGCGCCGGCTTGCATAGCCGCCGGAGCGGCAGGGATTGCCGCCATACGGCTGTTTCAGGAGCACAGCCTCACCGAGATGGTTAGGAGATTGCGCGAGCTGTAGGCGGATTGCGAACGGGGAGCGCGACCGGAGAGTTGCTGAAGCTAGTTGGAGCGCCGAGGCAGCACCAGCCAGCGCAGCAGCAGGTTGACCAGGCTCAGGACGATGGCCCCTATGAAGGCGGCGCCAAAGCTGCGCACATAAAAACCGGTGACCAGCATGGCCGCGAGCTCGAGCATGAGGGCATTGATCACAAACCAGAAGATGCCGAGCGTGAGAACGGTGAGGGGCAGAGTGACAAACTTGAGGAAGGCGCCCAGGGTGGCGTTCACCAGCCCGATCACCAGGGCCGCAATCAGAGCGGTGCTGAAGCCGGCCACCGCGATGCCGGGCACAATCCGGGCCACCAGCAGTAAGGCCAGCGCGCTCAACACCCAGTGCACGATCAAGCGCAGCATGCGAGGCGGGCTCCTGGCTCAGGCCGGCGGCGCCATGGCAGCCGGCAGGCGCGGGTTGGCGGACTTTCGCGGCCCGCGCTTGCGCACCAGCATGAGCCGAATTCGCTCCAGCAACTCGGCGGGCGCATACATGCCTTTGGGAAGAAAAACGTCGGCGCGCGTGTCGCCATCATAAATCGCGATCTTGCCGGAAAAGAGAATGGCCGGGGTCTCGGGCGAGAGGTTCTTAATCTCCTCGATCAGCTTGGTACCGTCGAAATTGGGCATGACCAGGTCGCTGAGCACCAGGTCAATACCGCCGCGTTTGAAATTTTCCAGCGCGTCTTGCGCGCTGCTGCATGCCACCACGCGGTATCCGCGGGTTTCCAGCATGACCTTGCGGATGGAAAGGGATTGCTCGTTATCGTCAACACAGAGGATGGTCCGTTTCGGCTTCATGCTTACGTCCGGCAGCGCTCCGGGACGACGTGGGGCCACGTTCCGGGCAACTTGTTTTTTTTTTGGAGTAGCGAAACGAACCGAATCCTAGCCCGCCACCACCCGCGCCAACAAGTATCGCCGAAGCCAAGGGGAATTTACTCTATTGAAAAAAAAATCGCGCTGTGCTCGCCGCGAGTTTTCCGCAGGATTTCCATCGCAGCGCGGTGCGAAACCGGGCGCCGCGCGTGAATGGACTACAGCTGCACTTCTCCACGCAGCACCGGGACGGCATTGCCGCCTACGTGGACCTTCATCCCGCTGCCGTTGCGCTCCCCGCGCACAAAAATGCGGCTGGGACGTCCCGCCTCGATCCCCTGCTCAATGAGCGCCTGCTCTCCGGATTGCGCCACGCGGTGAGCGAGCATCCAGGCACAGGCGCAGCCCGCGGCCGAGCCAGTGGCCGGGTCTTCGCCGTTGTAGAAAATCATGCGCGCGTGCAGGCGCGCCTTCGGGTCCACGGTTTCGCGGCAGACAAAGTAGAAGAACTTGCCTGCAGAGCGCTCCAGGTAGGTGGCAGCGCGCGAGTAGCTGAACTCCAATCGCCGCGCTATTTCGAGCGAGCGCAGCGGAACGATGGTGAACGGCAAGCCCGTTGAAACCGTCTGGACGGGCAGGTTTGGATCGAGGTCATCCACCGGGCAGCCCAAGGCGCCGGCTACGTCGTCGCGACTGTGCAGCGGGCCGAAGTCGGGGTCGCGCTGACGCATTTCGCCGTAGGTCGGCTCGCCCGGCAGGTCGGTGAAGCGCACGGGAATGGTGCCGACTGTGAGCTCAAGCTGCACCTCGTCAGCGCCGCTGTCGCCGCGCAGGACAAAGGCGGTACCCAGGGTAGGATGCCCGGCAAAGGGCAACTCCTCGCTCACGGTGAAGATGCGCACCCGCGTGCTCGCCCGGGGAGCGCCCGCCGCGGGCAGGATGAAGGTGGTTTCGGCCAGGTTCATCTCCCGCGCCAGCGCCTGCATCTCGGCATCGCTCAGGCCGCGCCCGTCGAGGAAGACAGCCAGCGCATTGCCCTCGAGCGGCCGAGCGGAAAACACGTCCCATTGCACGAAAGGAAAATGCCGCTTCTCCTTCATAGCCCGTTTGGATGAAGCGGGCGCGCGATTGACACTCCTTTTTTCACGGGCGTATGCTAACGCCGCCTGCCCTGTGGGCGGGCGACAGTGGTGGCGATTGAGGTTTTCCATAGCGCGGTGAACCCGCCCGGCCCCACTCCATGATCCTGGACGGCAGTCGGCTTCACGCCACACAATTTTCATCCTGGGCCGGGTCCGCGCAATCTATTGAGTAATGCCGCAGGGGCTTAGCCGCCCAGGGCGCGATTCTTCAGGAGACGCATCATGACGGAGATTACCCACACCACCAGGCTACCCCGCATCAACGAGCCTGCCCCCGATTTCGAGGCGAAGTCCACTCACGGGATGATTCGTCTCAGCGATTACACGTCGAAAGGCAAATGGGTGATGCTGTTTTCCCATCCAGCAGACTTTACCCCGGTGTGCACGACCGAGTTCATCGAGTTCGCGCGCCGCAACCCCGACTTTGAGAAGCGCAACGTGCAGCTGATCGGCAATTCTGTCGATAGCGTGTACTCCCACATCGCGTGGGTGCGCAACATCGAGCAGCATACCGGCATCAAGATACCTTTCCCCGTGATCGCCGACCTGGACCAGAAGGTCGCGCACGCCTTCGGCATGGTGCACGAAGCCGTCAGCGACACGGCGGCGGTACGCGCGGTGTTCTTCATCGATCCCAAGAACACCATCCGGGCGCTGTTGTACTATCCGCTGTCACTGGGACGCAACGTGGATGAACTGCTGCGCGTTTTCGAGGCGTTGCAATTTGCCGAGGCGAACGCGGTGGCTACCCCGGCGAACTGGCGTCCGGGCGATCCCGCGATTGTCCCTGCGCCCATCACCCAGGCCGACGCGGAGAAGCGCGCGGCCTCCAAAGACTTCGAGGTTACCGACTGGTACCTGTCGAAGAAGAAGGTCGCGGCGGCGGCGGCCGACTAAACAACTGCCGGACGGACATTGAGGGTGGCGCGGCGATGCCGGCGCCACCTTTTTTGTTGCTGGCGCAATCATCCAGCTACGGTCCGGTGGCCGTGCCCTAGTCCTTAAAGATGAGGTCCTCCCTGGGCTCGCCGGGATTATGTTTCATTTGACACAGGGGGAATCGGCGTCTATCGTGCCGGGCCGGAGGGATTTGCATGAAAACCAAAGTTTTGGGAGCGGGTTTGGCTGTGTGCTTGGCTTTGCTTGCCTTCTCGGTGTACGCCCAGGTGAACCGGCCGTATCATCCCGGCACCGTGTGGGAAATCCAGTTCATTCGCGTGAAGCCGGGCATGGACAATGCGTACAAGCAATGGCTGGCCACCGATTGGAAGAAGGAACAGGAGGCGTTCAAGGCCCAAGGCATGATCCTGAGCTACAAGGTCGTGGAAACCGAGTCGCACAATCCCAACGACTTCAACATGATGTTGATAACGGAGGCCAAAGACCTTGCCACTCTGGAGGCGAACGATAAAAAAGCCGATGCCCTGGCGCAGCAGGTGATGGGATCGGACGAGCAGCAGGTGCAAGGGTACAAGAATCGTGAAGCTCTGCGCGAACCGCTGGGAACCCGGTTGGGACGCGAGGTCGTGCTCTCGCAATAACCCACTTAGCCTGGCGCTCGGCCCAGCGAAAATCCCGGCCCGCGTTGTGACGGACAGTGTCCCCTCATGGCGCGGGCCGCGCCATTTCCGTGCGGGATACCGCGGGCGCGTGCGGAGACAACATTTCCCACGGCCTCATTCTGTTTTTAGCTAATCAATGCACCGGCCGGGGCACATGAAGGCCAACAGTTTCCGGCGTGTCATCCGCGGGATGGCCGGCGCGCAACAGTTCGAGCCACTGGTGAAATCTCTCCCGGTCTTGCCGGCTCATCTGCACGAATTGCAGCCCAATCGTCCCCATGGCATCGCCCCACACAACCTGGGCTACCGCCTGGATCTCTCCGCCAGGAACCTCGAACGAGAGCTGCAGGGCGCTGCCGGCCGAGGCGGTCGCGCGGCTGCGTAGTGCGAGGCCGCCTTCACTGACGTTCAGCATCCGGGCGTCGCCGGCGCTGCCCGCGATGTTCACGGCAAGCTGCACGGGAAAACGGAAGTAGCGCCGATATTCGCGCACCATGACCGCCAGCGCGAGTTTCAGATATTGGTCAAACGTGTCGGCGCATAACGGCTTCTGCAGGGAGAAGTTGGCGCCCAGCGCCAAAGCTTGCTTGGGGTCCATGGTGGCGCCGGAGATGGCCAGCACCGAAGAAAGCCGGTTGGCGCGGCCGCGGCGAACGCTGGCCAGCAGATCCTGGCTCTCAGGACCAATCTCGAGATCGATAATGAGGCCGTCGAAGCGCCGCCGCTCGCAAACCTCAGTGGCGCTGAGCGGTTCCGCCCGCAGTTGCACGGCGATCCCCAGGCGTTCCAGACCGGGACGGACCGCGTTAATCACGTCGCGATCATGGGTCACGAGCAGCATCTCGAGCTTCATACCACCGGACTCTACGTCCGATGGGTAACAGGCCGAAAGTTACGAACGTCACCAGGAGGAAGAGGGTGAGTGATAGAAGCTCGTGGACTGGCTACTGTGCAGCGGCGGACACGGGGGCCGTTTCCCACAAGTAGATCGGATTGCCATCCGGATCTTGCAGGTGGGCGAAGTTGCCTGCCTGCTCGCGGACAATCTCTCCGGTAAAGCGGACGCCCTTTTGCTTTAGCTCCGGAACCAGGGTTTCCAGCGGCTGAGTGACTTCCATGCCGAGCACGATTCCGCCCTTGGTGCCCGGGGCTGGATATTTGGGCGAGGCTGGATGCAGTCCGATGATGAAACCGCGGCCCGCGTCTACTGTGGCCCAGTGGTCGCCATAACGTTCGGCCAGCCGCAGGCCAAGCACTTCGGTGTAGAACCGCACTGCCTTGTCCATGCTGGAAACGAAAACAGTTGCATTACCGCCAGAAATCATGCCCCACCTCCATCGCGATGATTCTACCCTGCAGCGTTAAGGCCGAAACTCCCAGCTCTCTGCAGAAAATGAGCTCGTCGGCACGATGCGGGGTTGAGGAGCGTCAGGCGCCCGCGCGACAACCGGCTTCCCACACGGCGGAGCTCATTGGTCCCCAATCAGCCAACCGGGATTGCCGACTTCCCGCGAAGTTGACCCCAATTGAACGGGT
Organism: Terriglobales bacterium; assembly: GCA_024281115.1. Classification (GTDB taxonomy): domain Bacteria; phylum Acidobacteriota; class Terriglobia; order Terriglobales; family Acidobacteriaceae; genus JAMXLI01. Next base: position 9,101 of record JAMXLI010000269.1, read on the forward strand.
CGGCCAGCGGGGACGCGGTCCCTGTGAGTCTTTTTTCTTGGTCTCCCGTATAGTCAGTATTCCACGCCTTGGGGAGATTCTTCCCCTCAAATGGCAAACAGAATCCCGGTACCGGGGCGAGCAACTCAGAACCTGCATTGCCTTTTGCGTGGGAGGTTGAGAGGCATGACACAAAGGAGCGGTTGTTTCTATTCTGGATCGTCCGCGCAATGCAAGATCAGGACGCTCCCATCTGACATGGAGAATATCCGATGAAAAACAGCGTGCTGCTGACAATCTCTTCTCTGCTCACGATCCTCTTGGTTATCCTTCACCTGACGACCGAAATCGCCTTCGGGCTGGAGTCGGGCGGCCTCAAAAACATTACGGGAATACTGATCGTCGTCGTGTGGCTGAGCGGAACGCTGTTGCTCTCTGAACGGAAATCGGGGTACGTCATCGTCCTGGTTGGGTCGCTTATGGGGACGCTCGTCCCCATCATTCACATGACGGGTGCGGGACTCGTCGGCGGGAGGATTGGCCACACCCACTTAGCCCTCTTCTGGGTGTTTTCGAACTTCCTGCTCGGCGTTACCGCGCTGTTCTCCGTCATCCTCTCGGCGCGCGGATTGTGGGAGCATCTGCCAGGGCGGACCGCCGGACAGCACAGAGAAGGCGCGCCTGCATGAGGCGCTGCTCGGCTGGTCATGCTTATCTAGTCATGCTTATCGGAGACTCGCCAAGGGCCCTGCGGGGCGTAGTAGTGCTGACGGTTTTATGCGCTCACCGGCTATGTCACGATGGCTCCAGGTGTGAGATACAGTGTGAACACAATTAAAACAGAAGCGAGGCTTTGCTATGGCGCAGACAGTTTTGATTACGGGCTGTTCAGCCGGGATCGGGCGGGCTGTAGCGGAGTTGTTTGCAGATAGAGGGTGGAATGTAGTGGCGACGATGCGGTCGCCAGAGTCGGCGGGTGAATTGGCGGGAAAAAGAAACGTGCTGGTGACTGCGCTCGATGTGACGGACGAGGATTCGATTGCCGCAGCGGTGAAGAAGGCCGAGGAGCGCTTCGAGGCGATTGACGTGCTGGTAAATAATGCCGGTTTTGGGCTGTACGGGTTATTGGAAGCGACCTCGGTGCAGAGTATCCGGAAACAGTTCGAAACGAATGTCGTGGGCTTACTAGCGACGACGCGGGCCGTGGTGCCCGGGATGCGAAAGAGGCGGTCGGGTGTGATCGTGAATGTAGGCTCCATAGCCGGGAAGATGACCTATCCGCTGGGTACGATGTACAACGGTACGAAGTTCGCGGTGGAAGGGATTTCCGAGGCGCTGCGGTTTGAACTGCGCGAGATTGGCGTACGGGTGAAGCTGATTGAGCCGGGAATTATTTATACGAACTTTGCGAATGCGATGGAGTTCAACAATGACGAGTCACTTGCGGTGTACCAGCCGTTGATGCAAAAGTTCGGTGCGACGATGGAAGAGCTATGGAAGAAGGGCACGGAAGTCGCCGTGGCCGCGGAGACTATCTATGAGGCGGCAACCGACGGCAGCAATCGGTTGCGGTATCTCGTTGGCGAGGATGCAAAAACCTGGGCTACCATGCTAGCGGGCATGGACAGCGAACAGTATTTCGCGAACATGAGCGCGATGTTTGGCCTGTAGGCAAACCTGGAGAGGAACCATGTTGTTGTGGAGCCCGGAAGACGCTCGCAAGCACTCCAACCGATCTCCGGCGCACCATGCGCTTCGTATCGGCGCTCGAATAGCCTCATCCGCGGTTCATGGCCGTCCGTAGTTCAGTTCTGCATACACCAGACCCTGAGGCTGGTATTACAGGTAACCCCCGGCGAGAAGTTTACAACGGGTGCCTTGGCTGCGCCGTAACTATTCGAAATAATGCTAAGGAATGCGAATTCACCGTAATCGGTGCTACTCGCACTCGTCCAAACGCTGCAATTTCCCACATCTCCGGTCTGCGTAGGAGCGGCTGCAATGGAAGGCCCGCCTGTGCGTATCCACCCGGCCCCTATGGTGGAATTGATACTCGCAATGTAGATAGGTGGCCCTTGGCCGGAGTCCGCGGCGTTTTGCCCAAGGGTCTTATTGTAAGTGATGTCGGATAAATCGCTGAGTTCTGCGAAGCTTGCGAAGTGATAACCCGTCGCACACGCGGTCAGTGCGCCATTACCGGCGACCGCTGTCTTGGTGAGGTAATAGTGACGCGCGGGAGCGGTAGTCGTCGTTACCGTTTGTGCGCCGGTGAACTCGCGCGTGAGCAGTGCCCCCGCTACCACCAGCACGAGTCCAACAACGGCGTTGCGAAACCAATTGGCCATGATTCTTGTCTCCTTCAGGTCAGGTCACACCACGAGCGCAGCCTAATATATGCCAATCCCGCCGCCTGTCAATATTGGACGCCGAAACCCCCGACTCGACCGCGGGGCAGCGCCGGGTGGGCCGCCACGTCTTCCTCGGAAGGTGGCTACCCGCGACACGTTCCGCAAGGCGGGCGGCACGTCTTGTGCCGGAACGCGCCGTGGCCTCCCGCCCGCCTTCCGGCCCCCGAGGACGAGCGTGCTCCGCAACTTGACTATTGACAACTAGCAGCGACGGCGTATGTTTAAGCGCCACATCGAGCCCCAAATCGCTCGTTCCGAGGAGAGCAGATGCAGAGATTCAACACGATTGCCGCGATGCTTCTTACTCTTGCACTCGCCTTGCCCACCGTGGGCGCTACGAAGCGGACGCTGAAAGGTACATACATCAGCACCGGCCCGAGCAGTACGGTATTCATTACGGCGGGAAACTTTGCAAACATGGATACAGCACAAACGGTGAACTGCCCCGCGGTTTCGCCGGCGACCTGCTCCATTGAGGCGGATCAATTCGTTCGCTTGCAAGGGAATGCGATAACCGGGAACACAGTTTTGTTATGTTTCTTGGTGGATGGGGCGGCTCCTAATGGGTGCCCATTCGTTGGAAACGCGCCAAGTGACGCGAGTATCACGGTGATGTCGGATTCGCAGTTGCGAACGCAGATTGCAGCAGGCTCGCACACAGTCCAGACCCAAGTCGGATTAAATAACGCCAACAGCGCGGGGTC
>JAMXLI010000270.1 GCA_024281115.1 Terriglobales bacterium
CTGGGCGGGCCCGGGAGTGTGCCTGTTTGATTTTGATGGCGACGGACGCGTGGATATTTTCCTGGCCAGCGGCGGCGCCAAGGGCGGGATGGCGCTGTACCGCAACCAGGGAGCCCGCTTCGAGGACGTGACTGCCGCCGCGGGACTTGATCCCAAGGCGGCCGCAGTCAGCTGCGCGGCCGGAGATTACGACAACGACGGCTTCCCCGATCTCGCTGTCGGCTCAGCTTCGGGCGTGCGCTTGTTTCACAACCAGAAGAATGGCCGCTTCCGCGATGCCACGGAGGCGGCGGGCATCCATACGGCGGGCCTCCCGCTGGGCATGACGTTCATTGATTACGACCACGACGGCGACCTCGACCTGTACGTCACCCGTTTTCCCGACGTGCCGCCGCGCGACTTGCCGAAACTTTCCACGGACGCCAAAAGCAGCAATGTTCTCTGGCGCAATAATGGCAACGGCACCTTTACCGACGTGACCGCCGCCACCGGGCTGGCAGGCGACGGCGCCAGCCTGGCTGCCATCGGCAGCGACCTCAACAACGACCGCGCCGTCGATTTCCTGATCACAGATTTCTTCGGGCCGCCGGCGATGTACCTGAACCCACGCGAGGGCAAGTTCCCGGCGACACGCGCCTGGTCCGGCGAGATGCCCGGCCACAGCACCGGCGCGGCGGTTTTCGACTTTAATAAAGACGGATGGATGGATGTTGCCTTCACCCACCAGGCTGCGCCCGGCCTGAGCCTGTGGCGCAGCCTCGAGGGAAAGCGCTTTGAGCGCGTGCCGCTGCCACCCACCAACTGGGTGCGTGCCTGGGGAGTGACCGCGCTGGACTACGACAACGATGGCTGGGTGGATTTGGCCGCCGTGGGCGAAACTGCGGACGGGCGCGGCGAGATCCGGCTGTTTCGCAACCAGGGTCCGCAAGGGTTCCGCGACGTCAGTGCTGAAGTGGGATTGGACCGGCTCCAGCTTCGCAACCCCCGCGCGCTCGTAGCCGCCGACTTTGCCGGCGACGGCGCTACCAGCCTTCTAGTGACGCAGAATGGCGGCCCGCCCCTGTTGCTGCGCAACCAGGGCGGCAACCGGAACCACTGGATCCGCCTTGTCCTGCGCGGGCTGGCTGACGCCAAAAGCGCGTACGGAACCAAGATCGAAGTGTTCGCCGGCGCACTGCACCAGAAGTATGAGCTGGCGGGCGCCTCCGGTTATCTCGGCCAGAATCCGGCGGAGCTTGTGGCCGGCCTCGGTCAAGAGAACTCTGCCGACGTGATCCGCCTGCTGTGGCCCACCGGCGTGCTGCAGGATGAAGTGCAGGTAAATGCGGGAAAGCTGGCGTCGTTCCTGGAAATGGACCGGCGTGGCAGTTCCTGTCCCACGCTCTTTGCCTGGGATGGCCGGCACTTTCAATTCATCGCCGACATGCTGGGCGCCGGCGTGGTCGGCCACTGGGTTGGCCCACGTGAACGCAATGTGCCTCGCCCGATCGAGTACGTGAAAGTAGAGGGCTCCCAAGTCCGCTCGCACAACGGCCGACTCGCGTTCCGCTTCATGGAGCCGATGGAGGAGGTCGTCTACCTCGACGCTTTGCGGCTGCTGGCGGTGGACCATCCCGCCGGCGTTGACGTTTTTCCCAACGAATATTTCGCCAGCAATCCCCCCTACCCGAACTTCAAAGTGATTGCCTCGCGCGCGGCACAACCGCCGGCGGGCGCATGGGACGACTCCGGCCACGACGTACTGCCGCAACTGCTGCGCCGCGATCGCAAATACGTGACCGGCTTCGAGCTGTTGCCTTTCGCCGGTTTCGCCAAGCCACACACCTTGGAACTCGACCTGGGCGCGCCCTACGAACGCGGCCCCTTGCGCCTGCTCCTGCACGGCTACGTGGACTACTTCAGCGCCAACAGCATGTACGCCGCCAGCCAGGCGGGCCTCCAGGTGCAGGCGCCATTGTTGGAAGCGCTCACCCCGGGCGGAAAGTGGGTCCGCATCCTCGATGACATGGGCTTTCCCGCCGGACTGCCGCGCACCATCACCGTGGACCTGAGCAGCAGGATGCCCGCCGGGGCGCAGCGCGTCCGCATCCGCACCAATCTGCAAATTTATTGGGACCAGGTTCTGGTGGACCGCACTCCTGACGATTTGCCGGTCCGGCTGGCGGAGGTGCCGCTCTCCTCGGCCGTGTTGCGCTTCCACGGCTATCCCCGCCAGGTTCCGCTTAGCCTGGCCGGCGACATCGACTTTCTCTACGAGAACTCCAGCGCCACCGGACCCTACGCCCACGAATCCGGCAGCTACACCCGTTACGGGGATGTGTTCCCTCTGGTTGTGCGTGCGGACGACCGGCTGGTCGTGTTTGGATCGGGTGAGGAGGTCGCCGCGGAATTTGATCCCTCGCGCCTGCCGCCAGTCGCGGCCGGCTGGACGCGCGACTACTTTTTCGTGGCCGAAGGGTACGAAAAAGACATGGACTTTTACGCTGCCGACGCGAACACCGTGGCTCCGCTGCCCTTCCGGGCCATGCCATCCTATCCCTATACGGCGCCGCATTCGTTCCCCTCCGATTCCGAGCACGTCGCCTATGAACTCGAGTACAACACGCGCTACGTCTCGGCCCGCGAAGGTCGCAGCTATCGCTTCCAGTTTCCCGGCGGTGGCAAACCCTGAGCGCGCCTCCGGCGCAGCTTGTCTAGAATGGTTGCCGGCATGAAGCTGCGCTTCCTTCCTTTGCTTTTGCTGGGACTTTCCCTGCTGAGCCCGGGGCAGAACGTTCCCACGGCGCCCGCGCCGGCGGCTGCCGGGCCAACGTCAGCGCCGCCGCCTCCGGTCACGCCCAAAAAACATGGCCGCCCCGGGGCTGGTCCGCCGCCCCGTTTTGAAGACATCGCACAAAAAGTGGGATTGCGTGCGAGTCATCTCTCCACTCCCGAGAAGCACTACGTCATTGAATCCATCAGCGGCGGCATTGGGCTTTTCGACTGCGATAACGATGGCCGCCTGGACGTCGTCATGGTCAACGGTTCCA
>JAMXLI010000271.1 GCA_024281115.1 Terriglobales bacterium
CGCGGAGCGCCAAGCTGCGAGCGGCGGAGAGGATTTAGAAGTTCGCGGGCGAGAGCGCCCGTGCCACAAAACGAGGTTTCCAGGCTGAGGGTAGGGCAGGAGGAACGAATGTTCAGTGGAACGCTGATAGACGAGTTGCTGGCGGCAGTCGCCCGGGCGGAAGAGAACGCTGAAGCCGAGTTCAAGGCGGAGGATGCGTACTCGATGCTGGCGCAGGAATACTGCGGTGAATCCACGCTCGCCGGGGTGGCATGATGGCAGCCCCGGCCATGGCATCCCCTTCGACGCGGTCGCGGCGCAAACCCTGCTGGACGGGCACGCCGGAAGTCTACTTCAACAAGAGCATTGACAACTCGCGGGTGGTGCGAGTGGCGGACCCCAAGCGCACGCGCGAGATGGCAATGTTTTTAGCCGCGGTGTGCTGCCTGTTTGTGCTGGTGATGACTTATGCCTGGCAGCACTTCAGCGCCATCGAGTACGGCTATCGCATAGAAGCGCTGCAGGCGCAGAAGTCCGGCCTGGTGGAAATTAACCGGGCGCTGCGACTGGAGGATGCGTCGCTGCGCGATCCCGGTCGCATTGACCAGTTGGCGCGCCACATGGGATTGCAGACGCCCACGGCGGGCCAGGTGATCATGCTCGATACCGCGCTGCCCGATCCCAGTGCCCCGCAGATGGCCAGTGTTTCCACTCCTGTTTCGGTGGTGTCAGCGCGATAGGAGGGAGATTATCGGAAAACCAAATGGCGGCCTGTTGCTGGGCCGCCATTGTTGTCTGGGGGGCTTAAGTACCTCAGGGGCTAAAGCCCACGACGAATGACTGGCTGTAGGAAAGCAGGCCTAAAAGGCCTGCGCTACCCAAAAACACAATCCTCAAGAACATTTGAAAAGGTGATGGGCGTGGCAGGGAGCAATCAAAGCAAAGACGCGCAGAAGCGCATTCACATCCTGGCAGGGGTTTTTGCTTTATGGGCGCTGCTCATCTGCGGGCGCCTGGTACAACTGCAAGTTTTCGACTACGGGGAGCTGACGCAGCACGCGCAGCGCCAGCAACAGCGCACCATCGAGGTAGCGCCGCGCCGCGGCCTGATTTTCGACCGCAGCGGCCATGAGCTGGCCATGTCCATCGCGGTGGACTCCATCTTCGCGGTGCCCAGCGAAATTCCCGATCCCAACACCGCGGCCACGCTGCTGGCGCACATCCTGAAACTCGATTCTGCCGAGTTGCGTGCCCGCTTCCATGCCTCCAAAACATTCTGCTGGGTAGCCCGCAAGGTTGACGCCGAAGCCAGCGACCGCGTGCGCGCGCTCAATTTGCGCGGTGTTTATTTCCAGAAAGAATCCAAGCGCTTTTATCCCAAGCGCGAGCTGGCGGCCCAGGTGCTCGGCTATGTGGGCATGGATGATGAAGGGCTGAGCGGCATCGAGCGCGAATTTGATGAGCAGCTGCGCGGCCAGCCCGGACGCATGCTCATTTCCGTGGATGCGCGCAAGCGCTGGTTCGGCCGCGTGGAGCGCCAGCCCGAGCCGGGCGAGAACGTTGTGCTCACCATTGACCAGACCATCCAGTACATCGCGGAGAAGGAACTGGAGAGCGCGGTGCGGGAAAACGGCGCCGCCGCCGGCACGGTGATCGTGGAGAATCCCCACACCGGCGAAATCCTGGCTCTGGCCAACCGGCCCACATTCAATCCCAACCTGACGAAAAAGATCCGTCCACAGGAGCTGAACAACCGCGCCATCAGCGACATCTACGAGCCTGGGTCAACTTTCAAGCTGGTGACGCTCTCCGCCGCGCTTGATCAGCACCTGACCCAGCCCGGCGAACTGGTGGACTGCCAGATGGGCTCCATCATCGTGGCGGGCCGGCGCATTCACGACTGGCACCGCTATGGCGTGCTGAGCGTGGCCGACATTCTGGCCCACTCCAGCGACGTGGGCACCATCAAGATCGGCCTGCGGCTGGGCGATGACCGGCTCTACCACTACATCCGTGCTTATGGTTTCGGCTCGCAGACTGGGATCGAGCTGCCCGGCGAAACCCGGGGCATGACCAAGCCGGTCAGCCGCTGGTCAAAGGTTTCCATCGGCGCCATTTCGATGGGGCAGGAAATCGGCGTTTCGCCAATCCAACTGGCCTCCATGGTTTCGACTGTGGCTAATGACGGGGTTTGGACCGCTCCCCACATTGTGGCTGGCACCGTGGAACCGCGCAGCACACCACAGACGGTGGTGTTTCATCCCGGAGCGCAGCACCGGGTTATTTCCCGCCTGACCGCCGCCCAGATGAAGCAGATGATGGAAGGCGTGGTGCTGCGGGGCACCGGCCGCAAGGCGCTGCTGGAAGGCTATACCACCGCCGGCAAGACAGGCACGGCACAGAAGGTTGATCCGGTTACTCATACCTACTCCCATACCAAGTACGTGACCTCATTTGCCGGCTTCGCACCCATCAACAACCCGGCGGTTGTGGTTTTGGTCATCCTGGACTCGCCGGTGACCCATGGGCACGAAGGCGGCATGGTGGGCGCGCCGCTGTTTCAGAAAATCGCGCAGCAGGTGCTGGAATACCTGCACGTGCCCCGAGATGTGGACATTCCCAAGGAGCGGCAATTGCTGCTGGCCAGCAAGTCGGCAACGGAGAAGGAGGTGGCCGAAGGCACGCCAGACCGGCTGGGCACGCCTCTTGATATCCCTGCCGACGATCCGACGGCCATCGCCCAACCCGCGCCAGCGGCTGCGGAGCCCACCAGGCAAGCTGAAGCGTCAGTTGAGCCGGTTGCCGCCGTCACGGCGGAACGTATTGCCCCACCCGCAATTCAGGCCGCGAGCAGGCCGGTAGAACTGCCGCCGGCGCAGATGCCCCCCTCAGGCACAGTGGTGTTGGACGTGGAGCAGGGCGGTATCGTGGTGCCTTCGTTTGTAGGGAAACCGCTACGCGCCGCGATTGAGACCGCGCAGAACAGCGGAATCGAACTGGACGCCATTGGCGACGGGGTGGCGCGTGAACAGTCGCCGCCCGCCGGGGCGCACGTGCCCGCCGGGTCGCGCGTGGAAGTCAGGTTCGAACAGTAGGGCCGGGCGCACGGCGAAACCCGCCTCCACGCGGCCATTCAGAGTATGCTCATTCCTTTGTTAGATCCCCCGAGGAGTGTGCGATGACGCTGGAAGAACGCCTGACGAAACTGGAAGCCGAGAACCGCCGGCTGAAGCGCGGCGCCGCAGTGGCGCTGATAGTTGTGGTGGCGGTGCTGTGCATGGCGCAGGCCCGGACGGCGCCGCAACCGGCAGAAGCTTCGCAGTTCACCCTTCGCGACGGGCAGGGCCGGGAACGGTTGCGCATGGAGGTGACGCAGAATGGCAATCCGGCGATCAACATTTTCGACCAGGAAGGCCGCCTGCGCTCTTCTTTGGGAATGTACGGCATCAGCTTTTACGACGATAGCGGGCGCATGCGCACCACCCTGATGAATGACCTGCTCTACATGTCCGACGAGCGCGCCCACGAGATCGCCCACATCTATGGCGATATGCATGGGGCGGAACTGCTGCTGTTCAGCGGGTTGGGTTCGGGTTCGACGGTGCTGCGGGCCGATCCTTCGGGTTCGCAGCTGAGGCTGACCGGCAGCGGCCAGCAGAAACTGCTGCGGGCGGGAGAGTAAGAGCCGTCGTCGGCTATTGGTCGTTAGTCGTTCGCAAATGGGAGAATCCACCGGCTGCGGCCGACCAACGACTCACGGGAACCGTAAAACTCCGCCAGCAACCTCGCTATAATGGGCTAAAGGGATGACCTTCCAACAACTTCTGGACGGGGTGGAAGTCCTGGCCCAGGCCGACGACGCTGCGGTTAGCGGTGTGGAATACGATTCCCGCCGCGTACGGCCAGGCTGTCTTTTCGTGGCCATGCATGGGGAGAGCAGCGACGGCAACCGCTTTGTCGCGGCGGCCGTCAGCGCCGGCGCCGTGGCCGTAGTCAGCGACGCGCAGGATTTTGTCCCCCCGGCGGGCATTGCCGCCTGGGCCCGCGTGGCACATGGGCGGCGCGCGCTGGCGAGGCTGAGCGCCAATTTCTACCGCCGCCCGGCGGAGAAACTGGCCATCACCGGCATCACCGGCACTAACGGCAAGAGCACGACTGCGTTTCTGATTGAATCTATCCTCAAGGCAGCGGGACAAAGCACGTCGCTGGTGGGCACCATCGAATACCACGTGGCGGGCACGACTTTGCCCGCGCCGCACACCACGCCGGAGTCGCTGGAATTGAACCGCATGTTTGCCGAGGCGCAGCAGGCGGGGGCGACGGAGGTGGTGATGGAAGTCTCCTCCCACGCGCTGGCCCAGGAGCGCACTTTCGGAATTCCTTTTGATGTGGCCGTGTTCACCAATCTCACCCGCGACCACCTCGATTACCACCGCACCTTCGAGGAGTACTTCGCGGCCAAGCAAAGGCTGTTCGAGGGCATTGGCACGGATGCACCGCGGGTGGCCGTGTTGAATCTGGAGGACGAGTACAGCGCCCGCCTGATTCCACTGAGCAAAAAGAGGAAGTCGCAGGTGGTGGGCTATGGCCTGGGGCAGGGCGAGTTCTGCGCCCGCGATCTGGAGATTACGCCCCGGGGCTCGCGTTTCCGCATGCTCACGCCGTTGGGTGAGTTGCCCATATTTACGCCGCTGATTGGCAAGGTGAACGCGTACAACGTGCTGGCGGCGGCTGCCGCTGCCTGGGCGCGTGGCTGCAACGGCGACGCCATCACCCGCGGGGTAGGCGAACTGGCACGGGTGCCAGGACGATTCGAATTGGTGGACTGTGGCCAGCCCTTCACCGTGGTGGTGGACTACGCGCACACCGATGACGCGCTGCGTAATCTGACCATGCTGGCGCGGGAGTTCGTTTCCCGCGGGCCACGCAAGGCGCGCGTAATTACTTTGTTCGGTTGCGGTGGCGACCGCGACCGTGCCAAGCGCCCGCTGATGGCAGAGGCTGCCGGCCAGGGCAGCGACTTCGTGGTGCTCACCTCCGACAATCCGCGCAGCGAGGACCCGCTCGCCATCATTAACGATGCGATGACCGGGTTGCAGCGCACAGATACGCGCTATGTCACGGAACCCGATCGCCGCAAGGCCATCCTGCTGGCTCTGGGGGAGGCGCGCGCGGGCGATATTGTGCTGCTGGCGGGCAAGGGACACGAGAAGGTGCAGGTCACCCGCGCGGGCTCGGCGCCGTTTGATGATGTGGAAGTGGCGCGCGCGGCGCTGGTCCAGTTGGGATACTGCGAAGAGGCGAAGCCGGCCTCAACGGCGGCGGGGAGTAAATCTTGAAGCTGACGCTCGGCCGCATCGCAGAGTTCATTTCCGGCAGCGGAAGATTTCGCGCAGAAGTCGTGGCCCAGGGTTACTCCATTGACTCGCGCACCATGCAGCCGGGCGAGCTGTTCTTTGCCGTGAAGGGAGAGCGGCTGGATGGGCACGATTTCGTTTCCCAGGCTCTGGAAGGGGGAGCGGCAGCAGCGGTGGTGCGCGCCGACCGCCGGGCGTACTTTCCTCCCCGTGCCCGTCTCATTGCGGTGGACGACGCGCTGGCGGCGCTGCAGAACCTGGCGGCCGCGGTGCGCCGCTCCTGGGGCAAGCCGGTGGTGGGCATCACCGGGTCCGCGGGCAAGACCACAACTAAGGAAGCTATCGCGCACCTGCTGGCGACCCGCTTTCGCGT
>JAMXLI010000272.1 GCA_024281115.1 Terriglobales bacterium
GCAGAGAAAGGCAAGCGCGGAATGGCGGGGCGGCCTGAAAGACGGCCGTGGCACCGTTTCTTCCGCCAGCACCGTCCTGTCGAATACCCCCTATTCCTTCAGCACACGTTTTGAGGACAAGCCCGGCACGAATCCGGAAGAACTGATCGCCGCGGCCCACGCCGCCTGCTTCTCGATGGCGCTCTCGGCCCAGCTCGGAAACGCGGGCATTACGCCGGAGAGCATCAAGACCGCGGCCACGCTGACCCTGGAAAAGCTGGAGTCCGGGTTCACCATCACCGCCGTCCACCTCGACGTAGCCGCCAGGATTCCGGGAGGCGATAAGGTCGCCTTCGAGAAAGCGGCGGAAAATGCGAAAAGCGGGTGCCCCGTTTCCAAGGTGCTCAAAGCGAACATCACGATGGCCGCCAAGCTGGAGTAAGTGGAACCGCCGCCCCGGCTTCGCGCCTGCTGCCGGGGCGGCTTTGGGAGATTACGAGAAAACGTATGACGGAAAAGATTGCCAAGCCGGAAGAGCAGTGGCGGCAGCAGTTGAGTCCCGAGGAGTACCACGTCACCCGCCAGAAAGGCACCGAGCCCGCCTTCACCGGCCGTTACTGGAATCACAAGGCCAGCGGCACCTATGCCTGCATCTGTTGCGGCCAACCTCTGTTCAGCTCCGAGACGAAGTATGAATCGGGCACCGGCTGGCCCAGTTTTTGGGCGCCGGTTGAGGAGAGCAGCGTGGCCCTGCACGTGGACCGCACCTACGGCATGACCCGCACCGAGGTGTTGTGCAGCCGCTGCGATGCCCATCTGGGGCATGTGTTTGAGGACGGTCCGGCTCCGACCGGCCTTCGCTACTGCATGAATTCCGCTGCGCTGAAATTCGAGAAAACGCCGGTTTCCGGCTGATCGGAGCTTGCGGCGCGCTGAGAAGATGGCCCGCTTTGCGTCCGGCGCGTGTAGGCGGCGTCCTATCGCCTTCTCGGGACCAGCAGGAATCCGGCATTCTCTTCGTGCCGGAAGTCTCCCAAACCGACGATCTCGCCGCGATTGTTGATCCCTAACGCGCGCTCCAGCTTCCACCCCGAGTTTGCCGGGATGGCGTTGTCGAGCTGCACACGCCCGCGTTTCTCGTCCCAGAGAAAAGCGTGCGGAGCGAAGGGATTGGGGCCAAATGCGCCGACCGCCTGGTCGCTGTCGTTCAGGGCCACAACCGACATCTCCGGAGATCCAATCTTCGTTGTCTCCGTTCCACGCAGCAGCAGGTTGCCTTGCGGAGTGTAGATCACCATATGGCCCTGCCGGTTGATGGCGCGCGCGGAACTCGCGTCCTCGGTGAAGGGCAGCACGGTCACCTGTTTTCCTTCCCAGGTGAAGGCATGGTAGTGGCCCTCGCGGTTATAGATGTCTCCGGCCACGGTGCCGCGGTCATTGATGGCGCGCGCTGCGCCGCCGCAACAGTTAGGAATAACCAGCTTCTTCGAATTGTGTCGCCATACGGTCGGACCACGTTCCGCAGCGGAGTACGATTCCCCGGCGACATCGCCCTCCAGGTTGATGGCGTAGGCTCGCGAACCGTCCTGCAGCGGGACCAATTTGCCGTTGCGCGCGACGAAGGCCTGCGTTCGGTCATTTGTAAAACTGCTTGCCCAGCCCGCGACTTCCCCCCGAGCATTGATTGCCGTCGCCTTGGCGTTGGGAAATCCGGGGAGGGAGCCGAGCACGCGCAGGCCCGAGCTCCTGGACCAGACTACCGCCTTTGTGCCCGCGTTCTCGTCCATGAGAGCGCCGGCAATTCCCCCCGCGTCGTTGATTGCTGCCGGCTGAAACGGCAGCTTGACGATGTCGTACGCGGCAGCGCCAGTTTCGGCTTTCTGGTCCGCCGGCAGCGCGCTCGCCAGCAGGCACAGCCCTAGCGCTAACCACGATTTGCCGCCGCCAATTCTCATTGCGCATTATCCGCGGAACCAGGGCCATAGTAGCGCGCTGTTGATCGGGCTACCAAGTTCCCCCAGGTCGAGCCAAATCCAAAGCAGCTTAGCGCCGTACAGCGGACCTATTACAGCCGTGGAGGGGAACCCAACGCGAGAGATGCGGGCGGAAATCATTGTCAGTTCTGCCAATGGCATCAGAGTGTTTGCAGCAGTTCAGATCAGCCCAACGCGCGTCAGCATTCACCTCGCGTTTGGTAATCAAAAAATTCCAGCCCTTTTTGGCAGCGAGTCCCGATGGGGCGATGGCATTATTGAATCAAGAATGTCTTTTGCCGCCAGGGTCTTACTGTTGACGTTAGGCTTTGTGCTCGCGGCCCATGCGCAATCCGATGTTGGCACGCTGAAGGGCACGATTTCCGACCCCGCCCAGGCTCGGGTCCCCGGGGCGGTGCTGACGCTGGAAAACCCCCTGACTGGCCGCCGCAGCCAGGTCCGGAGCGACCTGACCGGCCAGTTCGAACTCGCCAACGTCCCCTACGGCTCCTACCGGCTGCGCATTGAAGCTTCGGGCTTCCAGCCGTTTCTGCGCGAGCTGAGCGTGCGCTCCAATGTACCCATCGTTTTGAACTTGATCTTAACGCTGGCGACTTCAAAACAATCCATCACGGTGAAGGCGCCCATGGACGTGGTGCAGCAGGATGTGCCGCGCACGGAAACCGTGATTGACGAAAACGCCATGGATCGGCTGAGCCCCGAGGTGGTGCGCCGCAATCAACTGCAATCGGTTGTGGCCAGCACTCCCGGCTGGAGTACGGAAAATGACGGCATCCTGCACGTCCGCGGCGTGGATGATGGTGTGTTGTACGTGCTGGACGGCGTGCCTACGCCGGATCGCGCCGACAGTGTTTTCGGGAGCCCCTTCCAGACCGAGGCCATCAGTTCCGTGGACGTCATTACGGGGAATATCCCGGCCGAATTTGGAGACCGCTCCGGCGCTGTCGTGGTGGTGCAGCCCAAGTCGGGATGGGGCGCGGCGCCGGAAGGTTCGGTCACCTTCGGAGCTGGAAATTTTCGTTCCGCTGAACTGGCCGCCAGCTTGACCGCTGGTACTCGCCGCTGGGGTTATATGCTGGCCGCCGAGGGAAACCGCTCCGACCGCTACCTCGACCCCGTGGATCCGCGCAGCCTGCACGATCAGGGTCGGGTTGTCTCCTTCTTCGGGCGCACCGACTGGCACCCCACCCCGAACGACGCCATCATCTTGGATCTCAGCGCCGACGGCAGCAGCTTCGATGTTCCTGACACCCTGGCACAGCAGCTCGCTGGCCAGGATCAGCGCCAGCGCCTTCGCGGCAACCACCAGGCGGTTTCCTGGCAGCGCACCTGGTCGGCGCGCACGCTGACGAACTTTGCCTGGTTTCGCCATGCCTACAGCGCGGTCCTTCGTGGCAGCGCTTTCGACACACCCCTCTTCGCCAGCCAGGACCGCAGCCACTCGCGTATCGGCGGGACTGCCAGCCTCACCCACGCCGTACGCGGGCACACGCTGAAAACCGGCCTGGAGGCCGCACGCGTCGCTCTCGCTGAGTCGTTTCGCTTCGCGGTGACCGACCCCCAGTCGGGAGAAGCGGCCCATCTCAGCCCCCAGGCCATGGCGTTCACGCCCGACCGCCCTTTTCAGTTCGCCGCTCGCGCCACGCGCGGCCTGGCTTCCGCGTATGCGCAAGACGATTTCTCGCCCGTGCACCACCTGACCGTGAACGCCGGCGCGAGATTCGATTACACCGACCTGCTGCTCTCGGACCATCAGTTCAGCCCGCGGATGGGGGCGGTGTACTACTTGCAACGCACCCGCAGCGCGTTGCGTGCGTCCGTCAACCGCCTCTACATGCCCCCACAGGCGGAAAACCTTCTGCTCGCCAGTTCTTCGCAAGCCCGCGTGCTCTCGCCCTTTGGCACCACGGCCGGAGGGGCCGCGATTCCGCCGGAGAAGCTTTGGGCGTACGAAGCTGGCCTCTCGCAGCAGCTTCCCTGGCATTTGCGGTTGAACGCGGCTTATTGGTGGCGCCGCTTCCGCAATATTGACGATCCCAACGTGTTGTTCAGCACCACTGTCATCTTCCCCAACAGCGTGGCCCGCGCCCGAGCCGAGGGCGTGGATGCGCGCCTCGATTTGCCCCAGCGGCGTGGATGGTCGGCCTGTGTGAGCTACAGCAACAGCCGCATCACCGAAATTGGACCGCTGAACGGCGGCCTCTTCCTCACGGATGAGTTCCTGGAACTCGGCCCGGGCACGGAATTCACCCCCGACCATGATCAGCGCAACGCCGGTTCTTTCGCCGTGAACTATGCGGGGCAGCCGCGGGGGCTGTGGCTCTCTTTTCAGGGAAGATATGAGAGCGGCGTGCCCGTGGAGCTGCCGTCTGCCAGCCTCCCCGAATTGCGCGGAAGGCCCGGCTTTGACCTGATCAACATAACCACGGGGCGAGTGAAGCCCTGGGCCGTGTTTGCCCTGGCCGGCGGCCTCGATCTGTGGACTACCGAACATGTCACCACGGCTGCCATGTTCAACCTGCAGAATCTCGCCGACCACCCTTTTGTGTTCAATTTCGGCAACCCCTTCTCCGGCACGCACTTCGGCTACCCTCGGCTGTGGGCCGCAAGCTTGCGGGTTCGTTTTCGTTGAACCGGGGGGCGCGCATCGGCACGCGCCCGGGCTGTCCGGCTCGGCAGGAGCGTGAACTCAGTTAACCTGTAGGCGCGCATTCCGTCGTAAAATAAGAAGTTGCGACACGGCCAAGTGTGCGCGGTATGAAGAGAACCAACGCCCTGGTATCCGAGCAGGTGGTGGCAACCGGCCACAGCCAGCTCGACTTGCCGATTTCCGAAGCTCCTCCGCGCTCCGGCCCGCATCCCGCTGGTGCGCTCTGGCGAGGCATTCGCAACCTGGTGCTGTGGAGTTACGAGCGCGGCACTCTGCAATATGACCTGATGGTCACGCTCATCCTGCTGTTTATTTTTGTTACCCCGTTGTTCGTCAACTTCAATGACAAACCCATTGAGCACACGCCGCATCCCACCGGCGTCATCGTGATCCCCGACGGAAGCACCGGCTTCATCTACCAGGTAGAAGCCTCTGCGGTGACCGCCACGGCCGATGCCACCATCCGCGCCCAGTTGCTGCGCGTCATTGAACCCATCGCCGGCGAGGTGACCATCACCCGCTACGAGAGGTCCAAAGATCCGGTGGGACGCCGCATCTACAAGGTCTGGGTCGAGCGCTGAGCCCGCTCGCGCCGAGTGCTATTCCGCCACGCGGGGTTAATATCTCTTAGCTGCTTGGAGGAGGTACCCTTGCGGTTTACGTGGTTTCCCCGCGGCAACGCTGGCTGGTTGTGGCTGTTGTTCCTTGCGCTCTCATTGCCTGCATCCGCGCAACAGCGCAGCTCGCTGGACTCCGTGCTCAGTCGCATGGACCAGACCGCCGCGAATTTTAAAACCACGCAGGCAGATTTCGTTTGGAACCAGTATCAGAAGGTGGTGGACGAAACGGACACGCAGAAAGGCGTCATTTACTTTCGGCGCCAGGGCGCCGGCGACCTGCAAATGGCGGCCGACATCACCGCTCCGGATAAGAAGTATGTCCTGTTCAGCGACAGCAAAGTCCAGGTGTATCAGCCCTCGATCGATCGCGTCACCGTGTACAACGCCGGCAAGAACAAGGCCGATTTTGAGAGCTTCCTGGTGCTGGGATTCGGCGGCCGCGGCCACGATTTGGAAAAATCTTTCGTCGTGCGTTACGCCGGAAAAGAGAATGTCCAGGGGATTGCTGCCGACAAGCTGGAACTGGTCCCCAAGTCGGTGAAGGCAAAGAACATGTTTGCCCGCATCCTGCTGTGGATTGATCCCACACGCGGTGTCTCGGTGCAGCAGCAGTTTTTTGAGAGTTCAGGCGATTACCGCCTCGCCCGGTATTCCAATATCCAGTTGAACGGCAGGATCGCGGACTCTGTTTTCAGACTCAAGACCACGGGCAAGACGGAGACCGTGGTCGCCAACCAGTAGCCATTGCTTCGCGCCCGGCGGGCTGGGGGGAGAGGCTGCGACCGGCCCCCGCCACTTCGCCAGTCGCTATCCTTCTAAACCGCTGATCGGCAGTGGTTTCATGAGTTCCTGGAGGACGGATTTATTGCTGGACTCCGAAATCTCACACGGTATACTCGGAATAATCTAACCAGCGGACTCCTATTCCATGGCTAAAGTATTGACCATTCCCGTTCGCCCCAGCCTGAAGAAGCGCACGCGGGAGAACAAGGACGATCCCAGGTACATCGAGGGCCAGAAAGTGCTGGTCGAGGCGATGAAATATCTGGCCCAGTCCGATCCTGTCACGAATCGCGCAGCCATTGAACTGCTCAGCGAACACTTCCGCACACGGTTTCGCATGAGCGATAAGCCGCTGAATCCTCCGGAATAGCACTGGGCCGCAGGGCCCGTGTGCAGGCGGCTAGGTGTGCCTTGGCCGCAGACTCACGCGATGCCGGTGTTCTGCGGCATTGTCCCGCCGTGCTTTCCTCCTGCTACAATTGAAAGGTTTGGCAGGCATTCCCATGCCCGGCTGTGTGCATCGCCGGGACGCCCGCGACGTCTAATTCCTACGCCTGGTCCGAGGCGCCGTAGAGAGGCAATTATGGCTACTGTTCACGCTCCCAGCAGCAGTCCGGAAGCCGGCCTGCACCAAGGTCCTTTTGTCAACGAGCCGCTCACCGACTTCACCCGCGACGAGAACGCGCGCGCGATGCGCGCCGCCATCGATAAGGTGCGCAAGCAACTGGGCCGCGAGTACGACCTGGTCATCGGCGGCCAGCGCATTCGGACCGCCAAGAAGATTGAGTCTCGCAACCCGGCCCGTCCAACGGAGATCGTCGGTATCCATCAAAAAGCCGACACCGAGCACGTCGAACCCGCCATGCAGGCGGCCTTGAAGGCGTTTGCCGGCTGGAGCCGCACGCCCGTCGAAGAGCGCGCCGCGCTGGTGTTCCGCGTCGCCGAGATCCTGCGCGATCGCAAGTTCGAATATGCCGCCTGGATGGTTTTCGAGGTGGGCAAGAACTGGGCGGAAGCCGACGGCGACATTGCCGAGCTGATTGATTTTTGCGAGTTCTATCCGCGCGAGGCCCTGCGCCTGGCGCGCGCTGAGACGCCGGTGCAGTTGCCGGGAGAGCGCGATCTGCTGCAGTACATTCCTTTGGGCGTGGGCGCGGTGATTCCGCCCTGGAACTTTCCCAGCGCCATCATGGGTGGAATGACGCTGGCCTCCATCGTGTGCGGCAACACGGTGATCCTCAAGCCCTCCTCCGATTCGCCCACCATCGCCGCCAAGTTCCTCGAAGCTTTGGACGAGGCCGGCATTCCCCCCGGGGTGGTGAATTTCTGCCCGGGTTCCGGCGCTACTTTCGGCAATGCCGTTGTGGCGCACCCCAAGACCCGCTTTATCGCCTTTACCGGTTCGCGCGAGGTCGGCCTCGATATCAACAAGCGCGCTGCCGAGGTGCCCGAGGGGCAGGTTTGGATCAAGCGCACCATTCTCGAGATGGGCGGCAAGGACGCCATCATTGTGGAGGCGGACGCCAACTTCGACGCCGCCGTGGACGGCGTCGCTGCCGCCGCCTTCGGTTTCTCCGGGCAGAAATGCTCGGCGTGCTCCCGCGCCATCGTTCACGAAGAGATTTACGACCGCTTTCTGGAGGCGCTCAAGAAGCGGGTGGAGAAGATCACGGTGGGAGATCCGGCGGAAAATCCGGGTATGGGCCCGGTGGTCAACGAGAGCTCGATGAAGTCCATCCTGCGGTACATCGAGATCGCGCAGAAGGAAGGCGGACGGCTCCTTACCGGCGGCGGACGCGCCCGCCACGCGGGGGACGGCTATTTCGTGCAGCCCACCGTGATCGCCGACGTCAAACCCAAATCCACCATCGAGCAGGAAGAAATCTTCGGCCCCGTGCTGGCGGTCATCAAGGCCAAGAACTACGACCAGGCCCTGCAGATCGCCAACGATACCGAATTCGGCCTCACCGGCGCGGTCTATACCTCCTCGCAGGAGAAGATTGATCGCGCGCTGCGCGAATTCCACGTCGGCAATCTCTACATCAACCGCAAGTGTACGGGCGCGATCGTGGGCGCGCATCCGTTCGGCGGCTTCAATATGTCGGGTACGGACTCGAAGTCCGGCGGCCCGGATTACCTGTACCTGTTTACCCAGGCTAAAGCGATTGGTATCAAGGTCGGCTGAGGAAGGCAGCGCTCGCTTGGCGTCGGACTGGGCGAGGGGCGGGGCGCTGACCGGTTTGTAAATTTTTCGTAGCGGCGGCGAAAGCCTTTGCCCGCCGCCAGTCACGCGGGTAGTCTGCAGGACGGGAAAGCACCGTCTGGCGCGATCTGCGCCCGCGGTCCGGAACGCGATCATGGCCAGAATTCTTTGTGTGGACGACGAGCCAAACGCAGTCGCGTTGAAGTGCGCCATCCTGGAATCGGCGGGCCACACCGTCACGTCCGCCACCTCGGCGCGCGAGGCCCTCGATCAGCTTGAGAACGCCTCCTTCGACGCCGTGGTTACGGACTGGCGCCTGGGCGATGGCAGCGGAAGCGGGGTAGTGCAGGCCGCAAAATCGCGAACGCGGATGCCGGTGGTTGTAGTCTCCGGCTTTGTCTCCGAGGCGTTCACCCCCGAACAGCCCATGGCGGACCTGTACCTGGAAAAACCGGTCAAGCCCGAAGATCTGGTCAACATCATCAACGAGCTCGTGAAAGACGCCGCCGCTTAAGCTTTCGGCCGCATACTTTTCTGAGCTTCCCCCATAGACTTTGCGCTTAGCCGGGGAACCCGCGCGCGGCTGCGCCGCATCCCAAATCAAGGCAGTCCAGGGGCGAGCGCAGCAACGGGTTTTCACCGTTTCCCCGTCTTGGGTGCTGCCGAAGCGGAACGGTTGTCAGGCAGCGCCATGCGCTTGCCCATTCTTACGTCCATTTGAACGAGATCCGGCGCCGCAACGCCCAGCGCACCTTTCACGGGCATCTTGCCCGGCCACTTTGAGCATCTCAATCTCCGTTCGTCCGTGGCCGTGCGTGAACCAGCCCACCTTCCCGAACGAACCGTCCTACATGGCGGAGGAAGTTGCAATGAGAACCCACGCTCGTGCGCCCAAGCTGCCGCGACAAAAGAAGAAAATTCTGCTGCTGGACGACGATCCGGTTTCCCGCAAGCTGCGCGCCCTCACCCTGGTAGTGAACGGTTTTGAGGTCTATGGCGCCGGGAGCGTGGAGGACGCGCGCGCCCGCCTGCGTCCTGCCCGCTTTGACCTGGTGCTGGTGGACTGCAAGCACGATGTCAAAGGCGCCCAGCAGTTCTGCCAGGAACTGAAGAAGCACGATGGCAAGCTGCGTTACGCGGTGCTCTCCAGCAGCCGGGAGGCAGCGCCGCAGACATCGGAGACCGTGATCCTCAAGTCCGACGGCCCGGAGCACCTGGTGCACTGCCTGCGCAGCATGCTTGAGCCCGCCGCTTAGAAGAAAGCGATGCCGCTGTACCGGCGCCGCTTTATAAGCCGAGGACCTTGGCCAAGAGCGGCAGCGGCAGCGCCCCCTGATCCAGGGCCCGGTCGTGAAACTCCTGCTGATGGAAACGCTCTCCCATGCGCTGCGCATAGCGCGCGCGCACCCGCTGCCACTCCCGCAGCCCGACGTAGTAGGTGGGGAGCTGGGTTGAGGTGAGCTTGGCGCGCCGAAGTTTGCCGCGTGCCTCCGCTTCGGTCTGGAAAGCAGTGCGCGTCATTAATTCCAGGGCCTGGGCGTCGCTCATGTTCAGGGTCTGCATGCGCACGTCGAGAATGGTGTTGGCCAGCAGGCGCAGCCGGATCTTGCGCATTACCAGGCGAAAGCGTGGATCATTGCCGCCGAAGCCTTCGTCCATCATGACCTGCGCGATGTATTCCGCCCAGCCTTCCACGTAGGGGCCGTTGCCGAACAGCGCCCGCAGCACGCGCCGGGTCGCCGGCTGCACGCTGTTGGCGTGCTCCGCCTGGATATAGTGCCCGGGCAGCGCCTCGTGGATGGTCAGCCACTGCAGCGCCCAGCGGTTGTATTCGCGCAGGCGGGATTCGGCGTCGGCCTCGGACACGCTCGCCTCAATGGGCGTAACCCTGTATTGCGCTTCCGCCGTGGGTTCCAGCGGCGGCGCGGAGTGGAAGCCGGCCACCGAATAGGTGCTGCGCATGAACAACGGCGTGGGAATGATTTTCAAATTGTCGCGCGAGCTCAGCGTGACAATGTGCTTTTCCCGGATGAACCGCTGCACCTCGGCCACGTCCCGGTTTACTGCTTCCATCAGCTGGTTGCGGTCGGCGTGCTCGCGCGAAATGCTATCGAGCACCTCGCCGATCACCCGGTTCTCGCGGTCCTGCGCGGGCAGCTCGGAGTGGCCGGAGTGTGTGGGAAACAGTTGCTTGTGCAGCGGGAGAGCGAGCTGCAGCATTTCCGCGCGCACGTCGCGCATCTCGCGTTCCGCGTCGGCCAGCGCCTCCTCGGGCGTGATGCTCACCTCCATTGTGAGGCGGAACTTTCGGGAGTAGAGGTCCTTTCCCAAACGCCAGCTGGTCGAGGGGGTTACCCGCCGGCGCAATTCCTGGTTCATCCAGCCGGAGAAGGAGCGCAGCGCGGCCACGGCCGGCGGCACCACGCGCTGGTACTCGGCCATCAGCCGCGAGTCTTCCGGAACCTGCTTGCGGATGACGTGCTCAAGCAGGTCAATGTTGCCGTCGTTTTCTTCCAGGGCCGCATCGATGAATACGGGATCGCAGTCCAGCAGGATCTTGCGCGCCTGCTCCAGGGCGCGCGGAATCTGCTCGCTGCGCGCCAGGATGTGTTGCATGCGAACTTCAGCGGGCGCGTATTCCTGGGTCAGCGGCAGGAACAGCGCATTGCCGATCAGCTCGACGTAAACCGTGGGCTGGTGCTTATAACCCTGAATATCGTCGAGTTCGAGCAGGTTGAGCGCGATCTGGTCGTCGATGAGCTGCCAGTCGGCCGCGTCCTGCGCGTCCAACGTTTGCAGGGGAGCTTCCTTCTGGAAACGCTCCCGCCAGGAGCGATAGAACTGCTGCTGCCGGGAAAAAGCAGCGGGGCTCAGGTCGTCCAGTTCGGCGTCCAGCTGCACCACTTTGCCCGTGCGCTCATCGGTGTGCTGGTGATATCCGGCCTGCGACGCATTGACCGGCGAGAGCGCCAGGGACTGCTTGATGAACTGGTCGGCGAGCTTAGAAAAGCTCTCGTGAGGGGAGCCGTGGGCCGCCACCGCGCCGCAGACTACAAACAAAAACAGCAGGAGACGCATAGGAAACGAGTATAGATGACATGTCTGGCGACCGCGGTCTGCCGTCGGCAGACATCCCCTCCCCCGGCAAACCTCATCTGCAATACGGAAGCGGAGGATTCATGCGCAGAAGCGAAGAGAGTTTCTGGAGAGGCTTCATCCTGGGCACGCTGGCCGGGGCGGGCGGCAGCCTTGTCTCCATGCTGGCTTTTAATGCGCTCAGCGGAGAACGCGATACCCGCATCGTGCAGCTGGAGAAAAGTATTCAGGTCGGCGCGCCTGTCGAAGACGTGTTCCGCGCCTGGTCGAACCTGGAAAACTTGAGCGGCATCTCGCCGATCATCCACGAGGTGCGCACCAGCGGGAACCGCTCGCACTGGAGGGTCGCGCCCGAAGGCAAAGTCTCAGAGTTCGACGCCGAAATCGAGCAGTTGATCCCCAATGAAGCTATCGGCTGGAAATCGATTTCCGGTCCCAAGCATACCGGCCGCATCAGCTTCGCTCCTTTGGGTCAGGACACGCTGGTGCATGTGCGCATGAACTATGCGCCCCCCGGACGTCTGCTCAGCACGATCGCGGGCCCTTCGGTGCAGCAGCGTCTCGAGGACGCCATCAGCCAGGCCCTGCGCGACTTCAAGGAATCGCTGGAGCACAAGCATTCTCCCGGGCCGCAACGCGCCACCGGTACCTTCGGCGGCAACCTGAGCGCGCGCGAGATCGCCAGCGCCGCCGAACGTCCCACTCCAGTGGATTACACGCGCCCCCCGGAATTGAAGTCCTGAGCGGCGGGGAAAAATCAATCCTCGCCGCCGCGCCCGCCGGCCGCGAAGTATTCCTCCACAGCCCTCTGGCGGTGCTCGAAGGTGCTCCGGAACATGGGATGGATAAGGAGCGCGTCCGCCAGTCTGCCTACTGCACCAAAGCCGGGGTCATACTCCACCAGGTCCTCGATCACAGTCCCACTCCGGCCACCGCGGTTCTCCGCGCGAAATCCGTGACGGTGCCGTAGCGCGCGAAAGGGGCCTCGCGCCTGCACGTCCACGAAGTAGCTGTTCCATTCAAATTCCACGATGCGGGCCAGCCAGCTGGCGCGCGCGGGGAAGAAGGGAAATGGGCGAAAACTCAGCAGCACCTCTGAGCCCGCGCCCGCAGCGGGCGGGTCATTGCCTTCGGGCGCCACCTTAGGAGGAACGATTGTCAGGCCATCGAGCCGCGCCTGCAGGGTTCGGGGCATGATGCGGGGAAGATTGTGCGGATCGGCGAAAAAACGAAACACGTCGCCCAGCGGCACGGGAACCCACTGCTCCAGCTGGATCCGACGCATTACGACTCTCCTCAGACCCCGGAACCACGCTAGTTAACCCCAGCTGTTGCGGTCAGTCCCGCCTCCCTACAAGGTGAGTGGTTTCCGAAGTTGGTGCAAAAAAATCGTATCCAACCCTGCATTTCCCTGTTGACACGTAAACACTTAGGAGTAGGATGGTGGTCGAAAGTGGAGTTAAGTGGTGAGGATAGGGAATCCAGTGGTCAATTTTGACCTTCGCGGGATCGGCAGTGGGATTTAGGAACGAGAGCCTCCCCGCCCTTTCCCAGCAACCGGATGCACGCGTTTGGACGGCTTTTTGGACCTCCCTTGCTGCCCTGGCGGCAGCCGCACAAGAAGTAAGAAAGCAGACGTCTGGCGGCAGACATGTTTCGCGGCAATCACCCAACCCGTGTGGACGAAAAAGGACGGCTGAAAGTCCCCGCGGACTTCAAGCGGGTGATCGACGAGAAGTACGGCACGCAATTCTACATTACGAGTTTAGACGGCAAGAGTGCCCAGGTTTATCCCTTCGAGGAGTGGGAGCGCATCGAGCAGAAGCTGGCCGGCCTCTCCACCTTCAATCCCACCCGCAAGAAATTCCTGACCCATACCAACTATTGGGGGCAGGTGGTGGAGATGGATGCCCAGGGACGGTTGCTGCTGCCGCAACTGTTGCGCGAGTCGGCGCAGTTGAAGGGCGAGGTGGCGGTGATGGGGTACCTGAACCGGCTGGAAGTGCACAGCATGGAGCAGGTGAGACGCGAAGTGGAGGAACCTTTCACACCTGACGATGAGAAGTCGCTGGACGAGCTGGGCATCTAGGGGTGAGCGAGTTTGGCGGGGAGCGTGGGGCCCCTCAGCGGGGCGGCATGGATGGGGAAGCGGAAGCTGGCCATGTCCCGGTTCTTTTAAAAGAAGCGATCGAATTTTTGGCCGTGCGGCGCGGCGGCACCTATATCGACGCCACGGTGGGCCTTGGCGGGCACAGTTACGAAATCGCAAGACGCCTGGGCGCAGCGGGTCATTTGATTGGCCTCGATAAGGATGCGCACGCGCTGGAGCGCGCGCGGCGGCGGCTGCAGCCGTCCCCGGATTTGGAGGATTGGCCGCGGATCACGCTGCTGCAAGCCTCCTTCGCCGAGGTGGGCGAGCGGGTTCCCGCTTCGTCAGCCGATGGGCTGCTGGCGGACCTGGGGGTGAGCAGCCTGCAGTTGCGGGACGCGGCGCGCGGATTCAGTTTTCAGGCGGAAGGCCCGCTCGACATGCGCATGGATGCGCGCAGCGAGCTGACCGCCGATCAAGTGGTAAATCGCTTCGACGAGGAAACTCTCGCCGATGTGATTTACGAATTCGGTGAGGAAAGGAGGTCGCGGAGAATCGCCAGAGCCATTGTCCGGTCGCGGCCGATTCACACCACCCAGCACTTGGCGGAGGTGATATCGGCCGCGGCCCGGCCAATGAACCGGCGCCCGGGCAGAAGGCCCGGCGAGATTCATCCGGCGACCCGCACTTTCCAGGCAATCCGAATTTACGTAAACCGCGAACTGGAGGACTTGCGGGCGCTGCTGCAGGAAGCGGGTGCGCCGCGAGTGCTCAAGCCGGGCGGGCGGCTGGTGATCATCAGCTTCCACTCGTTGGAGGACCGCATCGTGAAGGACGCTTTGCGGGCGGGGGCGCAAGCCGGCACCTGCCGCTTGTTGACCCGGAAGCCGCTGCGGGCGGCGGAGGAGGAGATCGCAGCCAACCCGCGGTCGCGCAGCGCCAAGCTGCGGGCAGCCGAGAAAATTGGAAGCGCGGCCGGTAGTCGCGCCGGGTGAGTTCAGCAGTAGAGCAGTTCAGCAGTTCAGCAATTGAGCAGTTGCCAGTCCAGCCAGGGCGGAGGTGAGGGGATGTTCGAGGGAACGATTATTGACCAGTTGATTGCAGCTGTACAGAAAGCCGAAGATCGCGTTTACCGCCAGGCGGGGACGGCGGAGTTAGCGGAGATGCCCCGCCAGACGGCGCACGAACCTTCCTCCGACGCGATGCTGGCGGGGGTGGCGTAATGAAGCCGTCACCCGCGCGCAAGCCCTGCTGGACCGGGACCCCGGAAGTGTATTTCGCCAAGCGCATGGACAATTCGCGCCTGGTCAGGGTGGCCGATCCCAAGCGCAGCCGCGAGATGCGCATGCTGGTGGGCGCATTTGCCTGCTTGTTTTTGCTGGTGATGACCTACGCCTGGCAGCATTTCAGCGCCATCGAGTACGGCTACCGCATCGAGGCGCTCAAGTTTCAGCGCGACGGCCTGGTGGAGCTGAACCGCACGCTGCAGGTGGAAGAGTCTTCGCTGCGCTCGCCTGACCGGATTGATGCCCTGGCCCGCTCGCTGCACCTGCAGCCGACGGCGCCGGGCCAGGTCCTGCTGCTCGACACCAACACGCCCGAACCGGGCGCTCCGGAGATGGCGCGGATGAGTTCGCTGATCTCGGTGATTTCGGCGCGCTAGAGCGGGCCGCGGCATGGCGGTTCCGAACGGCGGCCCGGCTGGCGAAGGGCCGCCGCTTGTGTCTGAGGTGCACGGTGGCGGGGAACCATCTTCAGAGAAACACGCAGAAGCGCCTCTACATCCTGGGCACGCTTTTTCTGCTTTGGGCGGGATTCGTGTGCGGCCGGCTGGTGCAGTTGCAGATTTTCCGCTATGGCGACCTGCAGCAGCACGCCATTCGCCAGCAGCAGCGCACCATTGAGGTCGCGCCCAAGCGCGGGATCATCTACGACCGCCAAGGGCATGAGCTGGCCATGTCCATCCTCGTGGACTCGGTGTTCGCCGTCCCCAGCGAGATTCCCGATCAGGCCACGGCGGCAGCGCTGCTGGGCCGCATCCTCAAGCTCGATCCCGGCGAACTGCGCGCTCGCCTGCAGGCGTCGCACACCTTCACCTGGGTGGCCCGTAAGGTAGACGCCGACACCGCCGAGCGCATCCGCAGCCTCAACCTGCGCGGTATTTACTTCCAGAAGGAACCCAAGCGTTTTTATCCTAAACGCGAGCTGGCCGCGCAGATCCTCGGCTATGTGGGCATGGACGACGAGGGCTTGAGCGGCATCGAGCGCGCCTACGACGAACGGCTGCAGGGGCGGCCCGGGCGCATGCTCATCTCGGTGGATGCTCGCAAGCGTTGGTTTGGGCGGGTGGAGCGGGAGCCTGAGCCGGGCGAAAACGTTGTGCTCACGGTGGACGAAGGCATTCAGTACATCGCCGAGAAGGAACTGGAGGCGGCGATGAAGGAAACACATGCCGCCGCGGGCACGGTGATCGTGCAGAACCCGCACACGGGTGAGGTGCTGGCGCTGGCCAACCGGCCCACCTTCAATCCCAACTGGTCGCGGGGCATGAAGCCGGAGCAGTTGAAGAACCGCGCCGTCAGCGACATTTATGAGCCCGGCTCCACCTTCAAAATTGTGACCCTCTCGGCGGCGCTTGACCAGAAGCTCACCACTCCCGACGAGATGGTGGACTGCCAGATGGGCTCCATTGTCGTGGGCGGGCGGCGCATCCGTGACCACAAGCCGTTCGGTGTGCTGAAAGTTTCGGACGTACTGGCGCGCTCCAGCGATGTGGGCGCGATCAAAGTCGGGTTGCGGCTGGGTGAAGAGCGGCTGGACCGCTACATCCGGGCTTACGGCTTCGGGTCTCAGACGGGCATCGAGTTGCCGGGCGAGACCCGCGGGCTGACCAAGCCGGTCAGCCGCTGGTCCAAGGTGTCGATCGGCGCAATCTCGATGGGGCAGGAAATCGGGGTGTCGCCGCTGCAACTGGTCTCGATGGTTTCGACCATTGCCAACGATGGTGTGTGGACGGCCCCACGCATCGTGGCCGCCACGACCGAGCCGCGCAGCACGCCGCAGACCGTGGTCTTTCATCCCGCGCAGCAGCGTCGTGTGGTCTCGCCGCTTACCGCGGCGGAGATGAGGCACCTGCTGGAAGGCGTGGTGGAAAACCCGCACGGCACGGGGAAGAAGGCGGTGCTCGAGGGCTACACCTCGGCGGGAAAGACGGGAACAGCGCAGAAGGTGGATCCGGCGACGGGAACGTACTCCCGCACCAAGTACATTGCGTCGTTTGCCGGCTTCGCGCCGGTAAACAATCCGGTGGTCACGGTGGTGGTCATCCTGGATTCTCCCGTGGGACTGCATCAGGGCGGGCAGGTGAGCGCGCCCGTCTTCCAGCGCGTGGCGCAGCAGGTGCTCGCGTACCTGCACGCGCCGCACGATCTCGATCTGCCAAAACAACGGCAACTGCTGCTGGCGCGCCGCGAGGTTGAGGAAGACGACCTGGCGGAAAGCTCGCCCGACCGGTTGGGGGAGCCGCTGGAGATGGCGGATTCGCCGCGCCCGGCTTCGGCACCGCAGCCCGCTCCCCAGGGCCCGGCGGTAGCGCAGATCGAGCCTGCTGCTGACCTGGTCCGGGATTTGGCGCCCCCCGAAGCCATGCCCAGCCCGCCAACTCCGAGCGACGCCACCTTGCCCCTGCCGGCAAAAGGCACGATCGTGCTCGACGTGGAGCAGGGCGGCATCGTGGTGCCCTCGTTTCTGGGCAAGCCGCTGCGCAGCGTGGTGGAGAGCGCGGAGAACAGCGGCCTGGAAGTGGACGCCGTGGGCAGCGGCGTGGCCACGGAGCAGTCGCCGCCGCCGGGCAGCCATGTGGCTGCGGGGGCGCACATTGCGGTCCGCTTTGGCAGATAAACGCGGCGCGGACCTCCGCCGGAGAGCGGATCACGCTCAACGGGTCGTTATAATTGCTTGACACTTGATGAAATTCGAGCAGCTCCTTGAGGGCGTGGAGGTGGTCGCGCGCGCAGGCGACGCCGACGTCAGCGGGTTGCAGTATGACTCGCGCGGCGTAACCCCGGGCTGCGCCTTCGTCGCCCTGCGCGGAGAGAGCAGCGACGGAAACTGCTTTATTGACGACGCGCTCCGGCAGGGCGCGGCAGCGGTGGTCAGCGACGATGCCGCGTTCCAGGGCCGGCCGGAGGTCGCCTGGGCGCGCGTGCCGCATGGCCGGCGTGCGCTGGCGCGCCTGAGCGCGAACTTTTTCGGCCATCCCGCACGCAAGCTGGCCATCACCGGCGTGACCGGTACCAACGGCAAGAGCACGACCACATTCCTGCTGGAGTGCATTCTAAGGTCGGCCGGACGCGGCGTGGCGCTGATCGGCACCATCGCTTATCACGTGGCGGGGCAGGTGCGGCCCGCGCCGCACACCACGCCCGAGGCCCTTGAGTTAAATCACTTGTTTGCCGATGCCCTGCGCGCCCATGCCGGCGAAGTGGTAATGGAAGTCTCTTCGCACGCCCTGGCGCAGGAGCGCACCTATGGGATTGGCTTCGAGGTCGCCGTCTTCACTAATCTGACCCGCGATCACCTGGATTACCATCACACTTTCGAAGACTATTTCGCGGCGAAAAGAAAACTGTTTGAAGGCAGCGGGAGCGACGCACCGCGCGTTGCGGTACTCAATGCCGAAGATGAATATGGGGCGCGCCTGGCGCCGGTGAGCAAGAGCCACGGGTCGGAGGTAATTACCTTTGGCATGGGGCGCGGCGATTTCCGGGCGCGCGATCTCGACCTCACGCTGCGCGGCACGCGCTTTCGCATGATCACCCCAGAGGGAGATTTGGAAATGTTCTCGCCCCTCATCGGCCGGGTCAACGTGTGCAACGTGCTGGCCGCGTCGGCGGCGGCTTACGCGCGCGGCTGCGGGCGAGAGGCGATCGCTCGCGGCGTGGCTGCGTTGCGGCGTGTGCCGGGGCGATTCGAGCAGGTGGATTGCGAGCAGCCGTTCACGGTGGTGGTGGACTATGCTCATACCGACGACGCGCTGCGCAACCTGACTGGATTGGCGCGGGAGTTCGTCAGCCAGAAAGGCAGAAAGGGACGCGTGATCACGCTTTTTGGTTGCGGCGGCGACCGCGACCGCCTGAAGCGGCCCTTAATGGGAGAAGCGGCGGGCAAGGCGAGCGACTTCGTGGTGCTGACCTCCGACAATCCGCGCAGTGAGGATCCACTGGCCATCATTAATGACGCGCTCACCGGGTTGCAGCGCACCGGCGCCCGCTACCGGATGGAGCCTGACCGCAAAAAGGCCATTGCGATCGCCATCCAGGAGGCGCGCGCAGGCGACATCGTGCTTATCGCCGGCAAGGGCCACGAAAAGGTCCAGGTGCTGCCCGGCGGTTCAGTGCCTTTCGACGACGTGGAAGTGGCGCGCGAGGCCTTGCGCTCGGCGGGTTACAGTTGCGAGCCGGCGCTTAAGCCGCACGCCGCGGGAGGTGCGCTGTGAGGCTGCCCCTGGCGCGCATCGCCGCTGCCATCAACGCGCAGGGCCGCCCCGCAGGCGGCTCGATGGCCGAGGGCTACTCCATCGATTCGCGCTCCATCCGCCCGGGAGAGCTGTTTTTCGCGGTGAAAGGCGAGCACCTCGATGGGCATGATTTTGTGGACGCCGCGCTGGCGGCAGGCGCGGTGGGGGCGGTGGTGCGCCGCGACCAGGCGCGGCGGTTTGCCGATCCCGCCCGGCTCCTGCAGGTAGGCGACACCCTCGTGGCCCTGCAACAGTTGGGTGCAGCCGTGCGCCGGCTATGGCACAAGCCCCTGATCGGAATTACCGGATCCGCAGGTAAAACCACCACCAAAGAGATAGCCGCCACCCTGCTGGGCAGAAACTTCCGCGTGTTCAAATCCGCCGGAAACCTGAACAACCAGTTTGGGCTTCCGCTCATGCTGCTGCGGCTGGAACCGGAGCACGACATCGCCGTGGTGGAGATGGGCATGTCGCACGCCGGCGAAATCCGCGAATTGGCCTCGTTAGCCGGCCCGCAGACCGGGATCGTCACCTGCGTTGCCCCGGTTCACCTGGAATTCTTCGACTCGGTGGCTGCCATTGCGCGCGCCAAGTACGAACTGGTGGAGTCGTTGCCGCCCGACGGAACGGCTGTGCTGAACGCCGACGACGACTTAGTATCCCAATTTGGCGCGGACTTTCCCGGAAAAGTGGTGACCTTTGGGATGCAGAGGCCGGCCCAGGTGCGAGCGGAGAATGTCCAGGCGCGCGGCCCCCTGGGATCGGCCTTTGAATTGGTGGCGGGCAAGGAGCGACAGAAAGCGTTCCTGCCGCTCATCGGCAAGCACAACATCTACAACGTGCTGGCCGCCGTGGCCGTGGCGCTCGAGCACGGTCTGGCGCTTTCCCACTGCGTCGAGGCGCTCGCTGCGCTCCAACCCTCCGAAAAGCGTGGCCAAGTGATGGAAATGGACGGCGGCATCACCGTGGTGAACGATTGCTACAATTCCAACCCGAAAGCCCTCGATGCCATGGTGGACGTGCTGGCGGAGATGCCGGCGGAGCGGCGCATTGTGGTGGCCGGAGAAATGCTGGAATTGGGCGCTGCCGGTGTGGACCTGCATCGCAACAGCGGGCTGCACATCGCCCGGCGCGGCATGGATGTGCTGCTCGGGGTCGGCGGACTGGCCCAGGTGATGGTGGAGGAGGCGCGCAATGCCGGCATGCGGGCGGAGTTTCTGCCCGGGCCGGAGGAAGCGGGCCAGTGGTTGGCGCGCGAAACCCGCCGCGGCGATGTCGTGCTGCTGAAGGCCTCGCGCGGGGTGCGGCTGGAGCGCGCGCTGGACTTCTGGAAAGCGCGTTTGGCTGCGGCCGCTAACCCGTCCTGAACCCTCCGGCAGGACGCAATTTTTCCGGGTGCATTGGCACCATCTTGGTGGCAGGGGGCGGGAGATAGATTGCTTTACTGGCTGCTGTACCTGAAGCTATTCCATTACTTTTCGCCCTTCCGCATTTTCCGCTTCCTGACCTTTCGTACGGCTTTCGCCAGCCTCACGGCCCTCTTCACCGCGCTGGTAGTAGGTCCGGCGGTCATCCACCGCTTGCGCGAGTTTCAGATCGGCCAATACATTCGCGAGGAAGGGCCGCAGGCGCACCGCAAGAAAGCGGGTACGCCCACCATGGGCGGACTGCTGATCGCCATTGCGGTGGTGGTCCCCACGCTGCTCTGGGCCGACCTGGGCAACAAGTTCATCTGGATGGCGGTGATCTCGACTGCGGCCTTCGCGAGCATCGGCTTTGCCGACGACTACCTGAAAACGGTGCACCGGCGCAACCTGGGGCTCACCGCGCGCAGCAAGCTCCTGCTGCAGGTGCTCACCAGCGTGCTGGTGGCGGTCACGCTAATCGCGATGCAGACCCAGGGACTCTACTCCACCCGGCTGATCGTGCCCTTCGCCAAAAGTTATCGGCCCGACCTGGTAATTGACCGTCTGCTGGGAGCGCCCCACATCTGGCCGCTCGCCTTCCTGCCGTTCGTTGCCTTCGTGGTGCTGGTGATCGTGGGCGCCAGCAATGCCGTAAACCTGACCGACGGGCTCGACGGACTGGCCATTGGCTGCACCATCATCGCCGCCGCGGCGCTCTCCGTTCTGACCTACGTGAGCGGGCACGCCACTTTCGCCACCTATCTCGAACTGCAGCGCATGCCGCAGGTGGGCGAGCTGACGGTTTTCTGCGGCTCCATGGTGGGCTCCGCCATCGGCTTTCTCTGGTACAACGCGCATCCCGCCGAGGTTTTCATGGGCGACGTGGGCTCGCTGTGCCTGGGGGGCGCCATCGGCACCATTGCGGTGATCATCAAGCAGGAGCTGCTGCTGCCCTTCATCGGCGGGATTTTCGTGATCGAGGCGGTTTCGGTCATCCTGCAGGTGGCGTCTTACAAGCTGCGCAAGAAGCGGATCTTCAAGATGGCGCCGTTGCACCATCACTTCGAGCTGCTGGGATGGTCGGAGTCGAAGATCATCGTGCGCTTCTGGATTGCCTCGCTGGTGTTTGCATTGTTTGCTCTGACCACGCTGAAGTTGCGCTGACGCGCCGATGCTCGTGGCAGAATGCAAAGCAGAGAGCCGGCCACGGCCGACGGCCTGATTCCGAGTGGATGTCGCGCGCCAACACGTGCTGGTCGTCGGCCTGGGGAAGTCCGGGGCCGCCGCGGCGCTGTTTTTGCGCCAGCGCGGGGCTCGCGTGACCGTTTCCGACACCAAGACGGAAGATGAATTGCGGGAACAGATACCACAACTGCTGGATGCGGGCGTGACCGTCGAAACCGGCGGTCACGGCGAACGCACGTTTCGCGGCCAGGACCTGATCGTGGTGAGCCCGGGAGTGCCGGTGGAGACGCCGCAACTCCGGCAGGCGCGCGAGCTCGGCATTCCCATCATCGGCGAGATTGAGCTGGCGTCGCGGTTTCTGCGCGGCCATCTGGTCGCCATCACCGGCTCGAACGGCAAAACCACCACGACCGCGTTGACCGGCAAGATCATCGCCCGCGGCGGCCGCCCGGCGCTGGTCGGCGGCAATATCGGCACACCCGCCGTTACGCTGGCAGCAGAGTCCACGCCTGGATCCTTCGTCGTGCTGGAAGTTTCAAGCTTCCAGCTGGAAACGATTCGCACGTTTCACCCGCAGGTGGCGGTGGTGTTAAACATCACGCCCGACCATCTTGACCGTCACAACACGTTTCAGGCCTATGTGGACGCCAAGGCACGCATTTTCGAAAACCAGGGCGAGACGGACTACACCGTGCTCAATGCCGACGATCCCGCCTGTACGGGCTTGGCCGGGCGGACCCGCGCGCGTGTCGTCTGGTTTAGCCGCAGCCGCGAGGTGGAACACGGAGCCTGGGTAAAGGACGGCACAATCGTTTTCCGCGACCAGGGCAGCGACCGCGAGATCATGCCCGCAAGCGCCACCCGGCTGAAGGGCGCTCATAACCTTGAGAACGTGCTGGCAGCCGTGTGCGTCGGCATGCTGACGCAAATCGAACCTGGCTGCATTCGCCGCGCCGTCGAGGAATTCAAGGCAGTTGAACACCGCCTGGAATATGTGACCACCATCCGCGGGGTGGAGTACTACAACGACTCCAAGGCCACCAACGTGGATGCCACGCTCAAGGCGCTGGAGTCCTTTGCCGGCAACATTCACCTGATCCTGGGCGGCAAGGACAAAGGCAGCGATTACTCGGTGCTGAATCCCCTGCTGCGCGAGCGCGTGAAGCGGGTGTACACCATCGGCGCGGCGGCGGGCAAAATCGAATCGCAGGTCAGCGGTGCCGCGCTCGAACCGGCGGGGACCCTCGACGTGGCCGTGCGCAAGGCGGCAGCCGCGGCCGTGCCCGGTGATGTCGTGCTGCTGGCGCCGGCCTGCGCCAGCTTTGACCAGTTCCAGAACTACGAACAGCGCGGGCGCGCCTTCAAGCAGGTGGTTCTGGAACTCGCCGAAAAGGCGGGCGCCGCGTGAGAGGACGGACGGGCGGTCGGGAATAAGCGCGGACGGCGTTTCGGACAGGACAACGGGCAATCGCTTTTATGGCTAAACGGGTAAGCGTAGATCGGTGGCTGTTCACGGTGACGGTGGTGCTGGTCTTCATTGGGCTGGTGATGGTGTTCAGCGCCTCCGCGGTGATGGCGAAGGAGCGCTTCGGTTCTCCCTACACTTTCGTGCTGCGCCAGACCGCCTGGGCCGTCGCCGGCCTGCTCGCCATGTTCGCCACCATGAAGGTGGACTATCGCCGCTACAAGCAGCCGGCGGTGGTCTTCTCCATCCTGGGCATAACCGCACTGCTGCTGGTGGCCGTATTTTTCCTCGACCGCTCCCACAACACGCATCGCTGGATCCGTTTTGGCTCCTGGTTTTCCTTTCAGCCTTCCGAGGTTGCCAAGCCGGCGCTGATTCTTTTCCTCGCCTACTTCCTGGAGACCCGCACCCGCCTGATGGATGACTGGCGCAGCACGCTGCTGCCCGCGTGCGTGCCGACTCTTGTCTTCCTGGCGCTGATCGCGAAGCAGCCCGACCTGGGCACCGCCATCGCCTGCGCCGGAATTACGGGCGCCATCCTTTATGTGGCGGGCATGCGGCTGCGCTATTTTGGTTACGCCGTGGCAGCGTCCGTGCTGCCGCTCTACATGCTCATCTTCCGCGTAAAGTGGCGCTACGAGCGCATCCTGGCGTTCCTGGATCCCTATTCCGACCCGCAGGGACGCGGCTTTCACATCATCCAATCCATGATCGCGGTCGGCACCGGCGGGGTGATGGGCCTGGGTCTGATGGAAGGGAAGCAGAAGCTTTTCTACTTGCCCGAGCCGCACACAGATTTCATCTTCGCCGTCACCGCCGAGGAGCTGGGCTTGCTCGGTTCGCTAACCCTGGTGGTGTTGTTCTGCGTGTTCCTGTGGCGGGGGGCGCGGGCCGCCATCCTGACGCAGGATACTTTCGGACGCCTGATCGCCACCGGCATCACCAGCATGGTGGTTCTGCAGGCGCTTTTTAACATGAGCGTGGTGCTCGGACTGTTGCCCACCAAGGGCATTCCCCTGCCGTTCATCTCCTACGGCGGAACCTCGTTATTCGTAACGCTGGCCTGCGTAGGCGTGCTGCTGAACATTACTCAGCAAGCGGAGTAGGCGCCGTGGTCGCCTGCGGGCAGCGCGCGCCATTTGGCCCGGCCGCGCTCAGCGCATTTATTTCTAAGACCAAAGCAGGGAGGAGCGGGTCTTTAATGCCGCTGGGCCAGGCCCAAAGCCGATTCATGAAAGTTCAGCCGCGCACACACCTTGTATATTCCATGCATGCGGGCGATCCTGGCAGGCGGAGGGACAGGCGGGCACGTGATCCCCGCCTTGGCGATCGCCCAGGAGTTGCGGGCGCGCTTTCACGCCGACGTCCTGTTTATCGGGACCGCTCACGGGCTGGAAAATCGCCTGGTTCCAGCGGCTGGGTTCCCATTGGCGCGGGTGCAGGTAGGCGCGCTCAAACGCGTGAGCCTGGCCACCCGGCTCAAGACTTTAGCCGAGCTGCCCCAGGCCGTGTACGCCGCCGCGGTGATCCTGCGCGATTTCGGCGCCCAGGTGGTCATTGGCGTGGGCGGCTACGCCTCGGGCCCGGCCATGATGGCGGCCGCCGTTGCCGGACTTCCGGCGCTGGCCTTCGAGCCTAACGTGGTGCCCGGATTCGCCAACCGGATTGTCGCTCCCATGGTTTCGCTGGCGGCCGTGCACTTTGAGGAAACCGCGCGCTATTTCCGGCGGGCGCGCGTGACTGGGGTTCCGGTGCGGCGGGAGTTCTTCAATCAGCCTCCCCTCGCCGCCCGCGCGCCCCACCAGCGGCCCACCCTGCTGATTTTC
Source organism: Terriglobales bacterium (assembly GCA_024281115.1). Taxonomy (GTDB): domain Bacteria; phylum Acidobacteriota; class Terriglobia; order Terriglobales; family Acidobacteriaceae; genus JAMXLI01. The sequence continues at coordinate 24,815 of JAMXLI010000272.1, forward strand.
GGCGGAAGCCAGGGTGCGGCCGCGCTCAACCGCGTTTTCGTCGAGGCGCTTCCGGTCCTGAAGGCGCGGGTGGCGGGCATTCACCTCGTCCATCAGACGGGGGAGCGTGACTATAATCAGGCGCAGGCGGCGTACCTGCAGGCGGGCATCTCCGCGGAAGTGTATCCCTTCATCGAGGAGATGCCGGCAGCGTTTGGGCGTGCTGACCTGATCGTGTGCCGTTCGGGGGCGAGCACGGTGGCGGAGGTGACTGCGGCCGGCCGCCCGGCCATCTTTGT
>JAMXLI010000273.1 GCA_024281115.1 Terriglobales bacterium
ACGACATGGTCTTGCTACTCCTTTCGTTACCGCTGGATGCGGGGCACGTTTCGAGTGGATGTTGCACGCGGGTTGGTGGTTGTACGCCGGTATCTGCCGAGTCGCGCCATGCCTGGCGCCACCCCAAACGGGCGTGGGCTTTTACCGTCCTTGCCACGCTTCTTATAAACTGTTGCCCCAGAGGTGAGCGATGGCAAGCCCGGCAGCGCCCGTTTCCGAGCCCGGGAGCGGCGCGTTTCCCGTCCTGATGCTGGTGCAGGGCGACGATACCCGCTCGTTGTCCGTGGACCACACCCCTTTCACCATCGGGCGCAAGGCCGACAAGGACCTGGTGCTCACCGATCCTCGCGTTTCGCGCGATCACGCCGTCATTCTCTCCGAGAATGGCGAGTTCTTTGTCGTGGACCAAGGCAGCAAGCATGGCACGTTTGTGAACGGCGAGCGGGTGCAGCGCGCGCGCCTGGCGCCCGATTTCCGTCTGGAATTTGGCGCGCGTGACGGCGCCTTTGCTGTCTTCCGCCCGCAAAGCGGCGGCAGCAACACGGCGCGAGAATTCCTGCACCAGATCTCCGACATGGAGATCTCCACCGGCACCGGCACCAACGATTTAGAAAAGCTGACGCTCTTTCTGGAAGCAGCGCGCAAGCTCAACACGGCGGGTGTGCTGGAAGAGATCCTGGTCACCCTGGTTGAGACCACGCTGCGCCTCACCGGAGCGGAGCGCGGGTACGTGTTTCTGGTGGAGGACGGGAAATTGCGCCTGGCAGCCGGCCGCAACGCCTCCGGGCTGCCTTTGCTGGACGACAAAACAATTTCGCACTCCATCCTGGAAGACGCCTTGCGCTCGGCCTCCGAGTTCCTGGTGTCGGACACCACGCAGTCGCATGAATTGGCCGCCCGCAACAGCATCATCGCCTACGACCTTCGCACCGTGCTCTGCATCCCCCTGCGCAAGACCCAGGTGCGCACCGAAGCCGCGCCCCGCGATGCGGCCGCGGATGTGATCGGGGCCTTATACCTGGACGCGCGCTATACCTCGCGCGACATGACCAGCGTGGGCCACGACCTGCTGCGCGCCATCGCCCGCGAAGCGGCCGCCCTGGTGGAAAATGCCCGCCTGGTGCAGGCGGAAGAGGCGGCGCGTCGCTACCGGCAGGAACTGGCCATCGCCGCGACCATCCAGCAGCGGCTGATGTCCGTCATCATTCCCGAGGTGCCCTTCGCGATCCTGCGCGCGCGGAATATCTCCTGCAAGGAAGTGGGAGGCGACTTCTTCGACGCGGTCAAGACTGAGGGCGACCTTTCCGTCGTGGTCTCTGACGTCGCGGGCAAGGGAATCACCGCCGCGCTGCTCGCCTCCACCCTGCAGGGCATGATTTATTCCCACCTCGTGGCCGGGCTACAGCTCTCCGAGATGGTGACCGCGGTCAACCAGTTCCTGTGCAAGAAGCACATCGGCGAAAGGTACGCCACCCTGGTGGTGGTGCGTCTGCATCCCGATGGCCGGCTGGAATATGTCAATTGCGGGCACGTACCGCCCCTGGTCATTTCCAAGGGAAACGTTGTCCGTCCCGCCTGTTCCAACCTTCCGGTGGGTTTGCTGGCCGAGGCTACCTACGAAAGCGGGGAAGTGCAGCTGTCGGCCGGCGACCGGCTGGTGTTGGTAACCGATGGCGTCACCGAGGCGGAAAATGCCGACGGCGACTTTTTTGAGGACCAGCGGCTGCAGGAAGTGGCGGCCAGCGCCAGCTTCGAGCAGATTTTTACGGCGGTCAACGAGTTCTGCGCCGGCACTCCGCTGGCCGACGATTGCACCCTGGTGGAGCTGGAATATCTGAGCTAGTAACGGCAGGCGCCCCGGCTTACTGCGTCAACACCACGGGCGGGCGGTCGTAAGGTCTTATCGTCACGCGCAGCGACTTGCGCTGATCGAACTCCGCCGCGCTTACCGGGAAGCTCACTACCAGCGTCCCCCGGACTTCGGCCCCGGGCGCGATCTTAGTTTCCACCTGCAGCGGTGCGATCGCGGACTGGCCCAACGCGGGATAAGCCTGGAAATAGCGAGCGAAATCCACGGGGCTGGCCGCGCTGTCGCTCAGGCTCTTGCCCTGCGCGGTGCTCACGGTAGCGTTCATCTCGTGAATGTAGAGCGGCTTTTCGGTCACGTTTCGCAGCGTGATGTTGATGGCCACCAGCACGCTGGCCTTGTCACCAAGTTCAGCCGCGGCAACCTTGTCGATGCTGCCGACCCCCACCGGACGCGCCCGATTCAAGAAGGCGACCACCGCCAGGGCGACCGCTACGATCGCTATGGCGATGCCGACAATCTTGACCGGCGGCAGGGTCCATTTGGCGCGATCAAACTCTTCGCCGAACGCGGGAACGATCGGAGGGCCGCCGGGCTGGGGCGCAAGCGGCAGGCCGGCCTCGGTCTGCTCGGGCGTGGGCGGCAGGTTGGGGTCGCTGGCGGGTTTTTCGTCAGGCATGGTCATGTCCGGTGGGTTTTGGCTCCGCGCACAAGCTATGCCGCCCGTTTCATTGCCTTGGCGAACTGATTCACCGGCAAGGTGTTGAGAACGTCGTCCTTGGTCAGCCAGGCGCGCCGCGCCTGCAGCACGCCGAAATGGATCTTTTCCAGGTGAGCGGTGTGGTGCGAGTCCGTATTGATGACAATCTTCACCCCTCGCTCCCGGGCCGACCGCAGGTTGCGGTCATTGAGGTCGAGCCGATCGGGGTAAGCGTTCAATTCCATTGCAATCCGGTTGCGGGCGGCCTTTTCCAGCACCGCGTCCATATCGTACTGGTAGGCATCGCGGCGCAGCAGGATGCGGCCGGTGGGATGTCCGATAAATGACACATGGGGATTATCCAGCACGCGCAACAGGCGCTGCGTCATCTTGGGCGGCTCCTGCTGGAAGTGGGAGTGCACGCTGGCAATCACCAGGTCCATTTCCTGCAAAACCTCGTCGGAGAGGTCCAGCGAGCCATCCTCCAGAATGTCCACCTCGATGCCGGCAAACATCTTGATGCCGGGCATTTTGGCATCGGCCGCGCGGATGCGCTCAATGTGCTTGAGGGCACGCGCATCATCGAGCCCATTGGCAAAAGCCAGGTTCTTGGAGTGGTCGGTGATGGCCATGTACTTGTAGCCGCGCTGGCGCGCGGCTTCCGCCATCTCTTCCATGGTGCAGCGCCCGTCGGTCTCCACGGTGTGCATGTGAACGTCGCCCTGCAGGTCGGCGGCGGTGAGCAGCGCCGGCAGGCGGTGTTCGGCCGCGGCCTCCAGTTCGCCGCAGTTCTCGCGCAGCTCCGGCGCGATGTAATCCAATTTCAGCCGGGCATAGATCTCTTCCTCGGTGCGCCCGGCCACGCGCTCCTCGCTATCGAGCAGCGCCAGTCCATACTCGCTCAGGGTGAAGCCCATCTTCAGGGCGCGCTGGCGGAGGGCCACGTTGTGCGACTTGGAACCGGTAAAGTACTGCAGCGCGGCGCCAAACGATTCCGGCAGAAGCAGCCGCACATCTACCTGCATGCCGCTGCGCAGCCGGAAACTCACCTTGTTCTCGCCGCGCGCGATCACATCCAGCACGCCGGGGAAGCGCACGATACGCTCGA
>JAMXLI010000274.1 GCA_024281115.1 Terriglobales bacterium
TCCTCACCGACGCCCGTCGCCCTGACCTGCTCGAAGCCTGGTTCCAGGTGATGCAGGCAGTCCGGGCCGTTGAGCTTCGTGTGCGCTGCAAGGTGCTTACCTGGCAAGAACTGGCGGTAATCCTTCCACGAACACTTCAGGTTTTTCTGGAAGAAAAATATGCCATCGTACCGGCTATCTGAGGGCAAGGGAGGCCAGCAAGAGCCGAGCCAATGGACGATCGGCGTCATCTCCGACACCCACGGCCTTTTACGTCCGGAAGCCCTGGCGGCGCTGCAGGGGTCGGATTACATCATCCATGCCGGCGACGTCGGCGACCCGGCCATTCTGAGCGAACTGGCGAGCATTGCCCCGGTCACCGCCGTGCGCGGCAATGTGGACCGTGAGGAGTGGGCGCGCGAGCTGCCGGAAACCAACGTCCTCGAAGTAGGCTCGACGGCGATTTATGTGCTTCACGACCTGGGGCGGCTCGATGTTGATCCGCGATCGGCCAAGTTCGCGGCGGTCATCTTCGGCCACTCTCATCGCCCTTCTCAGGAGATGCGCAACGGCGTGCTGTTCTTCAACCCCGGCGCTGCCGGGCCGCGGCGGTTCACGTTGCCGGTGACGGTCGGCCGCCTGCGCATCACCGGTACGCAATTGTCCGCCGAAATTATTAGTCTTCTCCCCTGATAAACATTATTTGTGGCGCGGGCGTCCTCGGCCGCGACGGCCCTCCGCAGGAGGGCGTCATCCCGAGGAGCCTTTCAGGCCCGAGGGATCTCGCGTGCAGCACTGGCGTCTTTCACCTTCTGGTGTAGATTTAATGGCTGATGAAATCTGCCACCGAGCTTACGGCTCTGACGCTGCACGAAGCCTCGGAGCTAGTGTGCAAGAAGTCGGTGTCGCCGGTGGAACTTACCCGCGCCTGCCTGGAGCGCATCGAGCAACTCAATCCTGCGCTGAACGCCTTCATCACCGTTACTGCCGATTCCGCGCTGCAGGACGCAGGCCGTGCGGAAGACGAGATCCAAAAAGGGGAATGGAAGGGACCGCTACACGGCATTCCCATCGCTTTGAAGGACCTGGTGGATACCGCCGGTGTTCTTACCACCGCCGGCAGCGCCGTTTTTCGCGAGCGCGTGCCGCAGGAGGAAGCAGACGTTGTCCACCGGCTCAAGGCCGCCGGCGCCGTGCTGCTCGGCAAGACAAACCTGCACGAGTTCGCTTATGGAGGCAGTGGCATCGTCGGCGCCTTCCCTGCTGCGCGCAATCCGCGCAACCCTGAGCTGATTACCGGCGGCTCATCTTCTGGTTCAGCCGCCGCGGTCGCCGCCGAACTCTGCTACGCCGCCATCGGCACGGACACGGCCGGCTCCATCCGCCTGCCCGCGGCTTGCTGCGGCATCGTGGGCTTGAAACCGACTTATGGCCGGGTGAGTGCCCGCGGCGTCATTCCGCTCTCCTGGTCTTATGACCACGTGGGGCCGATGACGCGCAGCGTTCGTGATGCGGCGCTGTTTCTGCAAGCCATCGCCGGCTTCGATGCCGCCGATCTCGCCAGCAAGGACATCCCCGTGCCCGACTATTTCGCGGCTTTAAGTGGGCAAGCGGTTTCCAAGTTGCGTCTGGGGATTCCACGCACCTTTTTCTATGAGAGTCTCGACAGCGAAGTAGCTGCGCGGCTTGAGTCGGCCATCTCTCATCTGGCCAGCCTGACTGCTGGTGTCCGCGAGATAGAGTTGCCGGTAGACAGCGACCGCACCGTTGCCACCTGCGAGAGCTGGGCTTACCACGCCAAGTACGTGGCTTCCGCAGCCACCCTTTATCAGCCGGAAACGCTGCGCCGGATTCGCGCCGGCCAGGAGGTGAGCGCGGCGGATTACATCGCCAAACGACGTGAATTGGAGCTAATGCGGCGCCAGGCGGGCAGAATCTTCGACAAAGTAGACCTGGTCATCACCCCTACAATCCCCATCCCCGCTCCCAGCTTCGCCGACCTGGAAGCCCATCCCGACCAGCTCCGCCCTAAGGAACTCTTGCTGCTGCGCAACACGCGGCCGTTCAACGTGCTTGGCCTGCCGGCGATCTCGGTTCCCTGCGGCGTCACTTCCGACGGCCGCTGCATCGGCCTGCAGATTGCGGGCAAGCCCTGGGATGAAGTTTCGGTGCTACGCCTGGCGCACGCGTTCGAGCAGCACACAGCTTGATCACGAATGGGGATGGTGTTGCAAATTTAGACGGTGCGCCTTGTTTGTGAAACGTAACAAATTACGTCTCTACTAGTAATCCAAGTTCGTCCAGCAGTGAATCAGCGCCGGAGGCGCGACATAGTAAAGCCCAGGACGGCAGTCCTGGGTGAGCTGCAGGTAAGAATTCGAGCCCCGTAGGGGCGACACCTTCCTTCCTCAGCGGCTAAAGCCGACCTTCTGAGTTATACCGGGACGGCACGTCTGAAGACGTGCCCTGATACGGATCGAAGGCGCTGCCGGTTTTTATCCTGCCTGCGGATAGACGCCCAGCACCTTTACCCACTCCGCTACTTCCTCCAGGTGCCGCAAGCCGCGTTCGCGGGCAGCCGCGTCCTCGCCCACAATGTCCACGTAAAACACGTACTCCCAGGGTTTGCCGCGCACGGGGCGCGATTCAATTTTGATCAGGTTCAGGTCGCGCAGGGCGAACACGCTGAGGGCCTTGAACAGCGACCCGGGAGTGTTCTTCAAAGAAAACGCGATCGAAGCCTTGTTTGCGCGTGGCAGAACGTGCCGCTTTCGTGAAACCAGAAAGAAGCGAGTGAAGTTCTGCCGGTCATCCTCCAGATCGGACTCCAGGATGTGGCCCTTATACTCCGCGGCCGCCTGCCTCGGCCCAATGCCGGCGGCATCGCGCAAGCCTTCTTCCACCACGTGCTTCACGCTGCCGGCCGTGTCGTAGAACGGCTCAGGACGAATGTGTGGGTGTTGGCGAAAAAAGTCGCGGCACTGGTCCAGGGCTACCGGATGCGAGAACACCCGCCGCAGATCCTTCACTCTGACTCCGGGCGCGGCGATGAGGTGATGGTTGATGCGCAGCCGGTACTCGCGCTGCACGAACACGTCGTGGCTCAGCAGCAGGTCAAAATGCTCCAGTACCGAGCCGGCCAGCGAGTTTTCAATAGGTATGACCGCCGCCGCCACACTGCCCCGCTGCAGACGATCGAAAACTTCGCGGGAGCGGGCGCAAGGCACAACCTCGCACTTGGGAACCAGCTTCAGCGACGCCTCGTGGCTGAAGCAGCCGCGTTCCCCCTGGATGGCGACCTTCATCGCGCGCTGGCGCTCATCGCGCGGGCAATCGCCGGCAGGGGCGCATAAAGGGCCTGCATGGTTTCCGCGAAGCCCTTGAAGTCCAGCGACTGCGCGCCGTCGGAAAGCGCGCGCTCCGGGCAGGGATGCACTTCGATGATCACGCCGTCCGCGCCCACCGCGAACGCCGCCCGGCACAGCGGAGCGATCAGGCTGCGCCGTCCGGTTCCGTGCGAAGGATCGGCCAACACCGGCAAATGCGAGAGTTCGCGGGCCAGCGCTACCGCCGCCAGGTCCAGCGTGTTGCGCATTTCGGTTTCGAAAGTCTTGATGCCGCGCTCGCACAGCACCACCTGCGCGTTGCCACCGGCCAGCAGGTACTCCGCCGCCAGCAGCCACTCCTTGACCGTGGCCGATGGTCCGCGCTTGAGCAGCACCGGCTTATTGACCATCGCCAGCTTACGCAACAGCGCGAAATTCTGCATGTTGCGCGCGCCCACCTGCAGCATGTCCGCGTGCTCGCAGATCAGGTCAATATATTCCATGCTCATAACTTCGGTGACCACCGGCATGCCGGTTTCGCGCCGCACCGCGCTGAGGATCTCCAGCGCTTCCAGGCCCAGGCCCTGGAAGTCGTAGGGCGAGGTGCGCGGCTTGTAGGCGCCGCCGCGCAGCATGACCGCGCCCGCTCCCTTAACCGCGCGCGCTGTGGCCAGCA
>JAMXLI010000275.1 GCA_024281115.1 Terriglobales bacterium
GCGAATTCCGGCACGGCCGCGGGAAACCCGGAACGTCAGCCCCCCAGCGCGCGTCCCAAGGCGCCCGTGGCTGAGAACGCGCCCTCGCCTGCGCCCGAGGCGCCTCCCCAGCCGTGACCACCATCACCTACACCTCGCGCGAGGAAGTTGAGGTTTATCGCTTCAGCCCGGCCGCCACGATCCTCATTCCTGTGGTGGCTCTGTTTTTGCAGGCGTTCCTGCCGCTGCATCTGCGGTTCATGATCATCTTTGATCTGCCGCTGCTGGTGACCATTTTCTTCGCGCTGGCCCGGCGCAGCCAGATCAGCGGTCTGCTGACCGGATCGGTGATCGGCATCCTGCAGGACAGCCTCACCCATCAGCCCTTGGGCGTGTTCGGCATCGCCAAGACCGTGGTCGGCTACGGGGCGTCGTCGCTGGGTGTGAAGCTGGACGCGGAGAATGCCGGCTCGCGCGTGCTGGTGACCTTTGGCTTTTACGTGGTGCACGAGCTGATCTACTTCACGGTAGCGCGCGGACTGGTGGGACAGACCATGAGCTGGCGCTGGGGACACGTGCTGGTTTCGGCGCTGGCCAACGCCGCGCTCGCCGTCCCCGTCTTCTCGCTGCTCGACAAGTTCAAGCAGAGAGCATAGGAATTCCAGGTAATGTTGCGCGACGAAAAGGTGCCGCAGCTCCGGCTTACGCTGATTCAATACGTGATGCTGGGAGTGTTCCTGGTGCTGGCATTCGGCCTGTGGCGGCTGCAAGTGCGGGCCAATGATTATTACCAGGGCCTGGCCGAGCAGAATCGGGTGCGCAACATTCCTATCCTCGCGCCGCGGGGCAAGATCCTGGACCGCGAAGGCCGCATCATCGTGGACAACTACCCGTCCTTTTCGGCGCTGTTGTTGCGCGACCAGGTGAAGGACCTGTATGCCGACGTGGGCCGGATTGCCGCCGGCCTGCACATGCCCCCCGAGGACGTGCGCGAGCGCATCCGCCGCTTTGCCGGCCAGCCGCAGTACGTGCCCATATTCCTGAAGGACGACATCACCCCCGACGAGCTGGCATTCATCGAGGCGCATCGCAACGAGCTGCCCGAGCTCGAAACCATCATGGCGCACCGCCGGCTGTATCCGCGCAACGGCTTTATGGCCCATCTCGTCGGCTACGTGGGCGAGGTGAGCGAAGACATGCTGAACCAGCCGCAATGGGAGCTGTACAACCCAGGCGACGTGGTGGGCAAGTCGGGCGTCGAGCTCTATTACAACGACATTCTCATGGGCAAGAACGGCTCGCGGCGCGTGGTTGTTAACAGCCATGGCAAGGAAATGGACCGGCTTGACGAACAGCCGGCCACGCCGGGCAAGCCGCTCAAGCTGACCGTGGATATTGACCTGCAGATCGCGGCGGAAGAGGCGCTGGGCGACAAGAACGGCGCCATCATCGCCATGGATCCGCGCAGCGGCGAGATTCTGGCCATGGTCAGCCGGCCGGCCTTCGATTCCAACGATTTCGCGGTGCGCATCTCGCGCGGGCAGTGGACCAAGCTGGTCACGGACGAAGCCAAGCCGCTGCTCAACAAGGCCATCCAGGCACAACTGGCGCCAGGCTCGGTGTTCAAGATCATCATGGCGACGGCGGGCATGCAGGAAGGCATCGCGCAGGACATGCACGTGACCTGCAATGGGGGCGCCAGCTTTTATGGCCGGTATTTCAAGTGCTGGGTGGTGGCGCAACACCGGGTGCACGGCGTGGTGGACATCACCAAGGCCATTTATCAATCCTGCGACGTGTTCTTCTACACCCTGGCGGAGCGGCTGGGCATCGGCCGCATCGCCAAATACGCCATGGCCTTCGGGTTGGGCCGGCGCACCGGCATCGACCTGCCGCAGGAAGCTCCCGGCGTGATGCCGTCGGAGGAGTGGAAGATCAAGAACTTCAAGCAGAAGTGGTACGCGGGCGAAACCATCTCGGTGGGCATCGGGCAGGGGGCGGTGGCGACCACGCCCATCCAGTTGGCGCGCGCCATTGGCGCCATCACCAGCGGCGGCGTGTTGCGCCGGCCGCACGTGGCTTTTCCCGACCAGTTGCCGCCCAATTACAAGCAGGTGATGGACTACAACCAGGCCGAGAAGATCCCGATCGATCCCAAGAACTGGGAGATCATTACCGATGCCATGGCGCAGGTGACCTCGCCGGTGGGAACGGCGGGCAGCGCGCACCTGCAGAACATCGATTTCGCGGGCAAGACGGGCAGCGCGCAGACCATCAGCAACGCCGCCAAGGCACGGCTGGAGAATGGCAAATCGCGCTTCAAGGACAATGCCTGGTTCGTGGGAGTGAGTCCGCGGCGTAATCCGGGGGTGCTGGTAGCAGTGTTGTTTGAGGGCGGCGAACACGGCCAGTTCGCGGCCCGGCTGGCGGCCCAGGTGGTGAAGGCGTACGTGGACAAGCAGCGCAAGGTGCCGACCAAAGTAGCCTCCCTGGGGCGGGAGGCCACCGAGATCGCGGGCGTGTGGACGGGCGCCGACGGCGACGAGCTGCAGGCCGGCCGAATGACCTTCGAGTTGCCCCGAACAGCGCCGCGCCTGGCGCGCGCTCCCGGGCTGGCGGTGCCCTGATGGCGCGCTTCGTTTCGTTTCGCGATTTCGACTGGCTGCTGTTCGCTTTCGTGCTGGTGATCTGCGGCCTGGGCGTGATGGAGATCTACAGCGCAACGCTGCACACCAAGTTCGCCGGCGTCCACATCAAGCAGGTGTACTGGATTGGCGCGGGCATGCTGGCCATGTTCGCCTTCAGCATGGTCAATTACCAGGTGCTGCTGGAAAACGTGCACTGGATGTACCTGGTTTCCATCGCCTCGCTGGTCAGCGTGATGGTGTTCGGGCAAAAGTACCTGGGCGCCCGCCGCTGGATCAAACTGCCCGGCGGCCAGCACTTCCAGCCCTCGGAGTGGGTGAAGCTGATCCTGATCCTGGCGGTGGCGCGCTATTTCGCCGAAATGCGCCAGCGCGAGCTCTCGCTGGCGGAACTGGTGAAGGCGGGCTTGCTGGTCGGAGTGCCCATGCTGATGGTGCTGGCCCAGCCCGACCTGGGAACTTCGCTCACCTACGTGCCCATCGCGCTGATGGCAATTTACCTTGGGGGGCTGCGCCCCAAGCACGCGCTGGTGATCGTGGTCCTGGGAGCGCTGCTGGCGCCGGTGGCGTGGCACGTTCTGAAGCCCTATCAGCGCGAGCGGCTCACCAGCTTCATGGAGCCGGAGGCGGATCCGCGCGGGTCTGGGTACCAGGTGCAGCAATCGCTGATCGCGGTGGGCTCGGGCGGCTTGTGGGGCAAGGGAATGGCCAATGCCTCCCAGACCCACGGCATGTTTCTGCCGGTGCCGCAAACCGACTTCATCTTTGCCGCCTGGGCGGAGGAACATGGTTTCGTAGGGGCCATGGGAGTTTTACTGCTATACTTCATGGTGTTGATGCGGTTGATCCAGAACGCCCAGACGGCGCCCGACCGCGCCGGGACGTTCGTGGTGATGGGTGTGGTCGCCGTGCTTGCATTCCACATCCTGATCAATGTAGGAATGGTTGTCGGCTTTATGCCGGTGACCGGAATTCCTTTGCCGCTCATGAGTTACGGCGGCTCGTCGGTGTTGTTCATGTTCCTGGCGCTGGGCATCGTTATGAACATCCGCATGCGCCGGTTCGTGAACTGACGCCCTGCCGGGCTACACGGCGGCGGCAAACAGGTTCGCACATTACGATCGCCTTCGCGTTAAGAAGGCATGCCGGCCAGAGGGATGGGGCCGGACAGGATTGCAGAGAAAGCATCGGGCGGGCAACGGCCCCCTCTGGCGTGCAGGAGCCTTCGGGCTCCGCGGAAGCCGCGGAGAGAGACGGTCACAAGCCCGGTGCCTAGCGGGTATAGGTGCAGACAAGTTTCCAGCCTAAGCCGAGAAGTTCGACTGGCGTCCTTCCCCGGATGCTCGCCGGGGTGTGTCTCGCGCTGCCTATCGCCCCAATCCTGTCCCGCGTCTCCTGACTGCCTGGCCGGAGATAGCGCTTCCTGTGGAAGCGACCGGAGTCAGCATGTCCAAAGAACTTTTTGTGTCCTCCACGCCGCACGAGACCAAGCTCGCGCTGATGGAGGACGAGCAGCTCGCCGAGGTGTACTTCGAGCGGGAAAACGAGTACACCCTGGCCGGCTCCATCTACAAGGGCAGAGTAACGCGGGTGCTTCCCGGGATGCAGTCCGCATTCGTGGACATCGGGCTGGAGCGCGACGCGTTTCTCTACGTTTCCGACTTCTTCGAGCTTCCCGAAGACGAGGAAGGCGAGGTGCAGGAAATCTCCGCGCCGCGGCCGGTGGTGTACGACTCGGCGCTGCAAGCGGCGGAAGCTGCTCCCCGGCTGGAAGAGCCCGCGCCCGTCGTGGAGAGCGGCGAAGAGGAAACCGGTGAAGATGCGTCCCCGGGCGAAGCTGCCGGAACCGCGCCCTCGCGGGAGAACGATGCCGGGGATGGCCGCGCCTGGCGCAACCGCCGGCGTCGCCGCGGCCGTCGCGGGCGCGGTCTGCCCGAATCTAAATTTGCGCAGCGGGACCGGGAAACGCCCGCACCGCCCCCGGCGGAGACCTCTCCGCAGCGCAGCGCGCCCAGCGAATCCACGTACCAGCCTGTGCTGCTTCCAGGCGAGTCCATCTCGAAATATCAGCATTTGAAACACGACACGAGCGCTCCGGCTGCCGTGGAGACGGAGTTCGCGCCTGCAGCCGCCGAGCGGGAAGAGGGCTTTAGCGCGGCGGTGGAAGCCGCTCCTGAGCCGCAGCCGGCCCCCGAGCGCCCGCCGGAAACCGAGGAGCGCTCCGACGCTCGTGCGGAAAGCGAGCGCGAAGAGCGTGGCGTGCGCGAGCATTTTGAGCGCATGAACCTGGCTAGCACTTTTGCGGGCCTGGAGGCGGAGCCCGAATCCGGCACGCACCATTCCTGGGAGAGCGTAGCGCCTGCGCCGGAGCCGTCGGAAAAAACAGCACAGCCGGGCCAGTCCTCCCCCGTACACGCGATGGAGGAAGAGGAGATTGAGGAAGAAGAGAGCGACTTGCCCGGTCATGCGGAACCGCCGGAGGACGCCCGCTTCGAGGAGTTGGAAGAAGAGACCAGCTATCGCGGCGCGGTCCCTGAAGATGGCGACGCCTCTCAGGCCGCGGCCTTCGCCGGCGCGCCTTCGGACTTGCAGGCGCAGTCGTCTCCTTTCCGCGGGGAAGAGGAGGGGGCGGGCGAAGATGAAGACGACGAGTTAAGCGAGTCGGAAATGCTGGCCGACGCGGCGCAGGAAGAAGCCGAAGCGGCGGAGAACAATGGCCGTGCCGAAGTGCGCGGAGCGGCGGGCACGGCGGGCTTCCAGCAGCGGGCGCAGCGCACCGGCTTCGACCGGCGGCGCGGCCGGCGCATGGGTGGACGCTTCCGCCGGCGCGGCGAAGCGCAACGCAGCATGCCTCCCATCACCGAGCTGCTCAAAGAAGGGCAGGAAATCCTGGTGCAGATCGCCAAGGAGCCGATTGGCAAGAAGGGCGCGCGCATCACCAGTCACATCGCGCTGCCCGGCCGCTTCCTGGTGTACATGCCCACGGTGAACCACACGGGCGTCTCGCGCAAGATCGCCTCGGACGAGGAGCGCCAGCGGCTGAAGCGCATCGTGCTCAGCGAGCGCGAGAACGGACACGGCGGCTTCATCGTGCGCACGGCGGCCGAGCGCGCGCCGGAAGAGGAGTTGCGCGCCGACATCCGCTTCCTCAAGAACCTGTGGAACGAGATCAAGGGGCGAGCCGAAAACAGCAAATCCCCGGCGCTGATCTACCACGATCTCAACCTGGTGGAGCGCGTTCTGCGCGATCAGGTGACGCAGGACTTTTCCCAGATCTGGGTGGACAACGAAGACGAGTACCAGCGCGTGCTGCGCTTCGTAAGCCGTTTCCAGCCGGCGCTCACCAAGCGCGTGAAGCTGTACACCAAATCCACGCCGCTGTTCGAGCAGTTCAACCTGCAGGAGGAGATCAACAAGGCCCTGAAGTCGAAAGTGTGGCTGAAGAGCGGCGGCTACATCGTGATCAACCAGACCGAGGCGCTGGTGGCGATCGACGTCAACACCGGCAAATATGTCGGCAAGACCACGCGCCTGGAAGACACCATCGTGAAGACCAACGTGGATGCCATCAAAGAAATCGTGCGCCAGATCCGGTTGCGCGACCTGGGCGGCATCATCGTGATTGACTTCATTGACATGGACGAGCGGCGCAACCGGCAGAAGGTGATGCAGGCCCTGGAAGAAGCGCTGCGCGCCGACCGCGCTCCCTCCAAGGTGCTACAGTTCAACGATTTCGGCCTGGTGGCGATCACCCGCAAACGGGTGAAGCAGTCGCTGGAGCGCACCCTGGGCTGCCCGTGTCCGTACTGCACCGGCACGGGTTTCGTGAAATCGGTGACCACGGTGTGCAACGAGATCTACACCGAGATGCGCAAGATCGCCAAGCAGCTCGACGGGCAAGACGTGATGCTGCGGGTGAACCCGGAAGTGGGCAAGGCTTTGAAAGCGAATAACGGACGCTGGCTGCAGGAGATGGAAGAGCTGACCGGACGCACCGTGATCGTGAAGGCCGATGCCATGCTGCACCAGGAGCAGTTCGACATTCAGTGAAGGTCCCGGAAAGGGGAAAGGCCGCGGCGCTCGCCGCGGCTTTTTTTATGCCGGCCGACTAACGGTACGGAGGGACGACTTGCTCAGGATTCAATCAGCGGCTGGAAGCGCGGCCGGGAGAGGGCGCGCTCGGCTCCTCGGGCAGGGCAAAGGTGATGAGGGCTGCGCCCGAAGCAATCGCGACATATTGCCGGCCCTGCACCTCATAGGTAATCGGAGAGGCATAGATGGCGGAGCCGGTTTCAAAATGCCACAGATGCTTGCCGGTGCGCGCGTCCACGGCGATCAGGTTCCCCTCGATATCGCCGGCGAAGACCAATCCCCCGGCGGTGGCGAGCACACCCGCCCAGGGCGCCGAGTGGTGCCGGAATTCCCATCGCAGGGCTCCGTTCGTGGGGTCCAGAGCGCGCAGCGCACCCCAGTCCTTTTCGTCCACCTGCATATTGTAGGAACTGCCCAGGTACGTCCGCCCCGTATGGAAGGGTTGCGGTCCCGTAGTGAAGATGTCGCACTGCTCACGCGCATTCAGGTAGAAGAGGCGCGTCTCGGGACTATAGGCGGGTGACATGAAATTGGTGGCGCCGATGGCTCCCGGGCAGACACTGACTCCCTCGGGCGTGGGATCGGAGGCAGGCAGCACCTGGGGGCGGCCGTTGCTGTCGATCCCGCGCGCCCACGTCTGGCGCGCGAACGGCTTGGCGAACAGGAAGCTGCCGTTCACCCGGTCCAGCGCGTAGAAAAATCCGTTGCGATCGGCGTGAATCAGGAGCTTGCGGGGTGTGCCCTTCCAATCCGCGTCCACCAGCACCGGAGTCTGGGTAGAGTCCCAGTCGTGCAGGTCGTGCGGGGTGAACTGGAAATACCACTTGAGCTTGCCGGTGTCGGCGTCGAGGGCGACCACCGCATTGCTGTAGAGATTGTCGCCGCCGCGGTCGGCGCCGTTGTTTGAGGGTGAAGGGTTGCCCGTGGTCCAGTACACGAGGTTGAGTTCAGGATCGTAGGCGCCGGTGACCCAGGCGGGAGCGCCGCCGCGCGACCAGGAATCGCCCGCCCAGGTTTCGTGGCCACGCTCGCCGGGCTGCGGAACCGTGTTGAACCGCCAGGCGCGCCGGCCGGTGC
>JAMXLI010000276.1 GCA_024281115.1 Terriglobales bacterium
TCTTTCTGGATGAGATTGGCGACATCAGCCTCAAGACGCAAACCGATCTCCTGCGCGTGCTGCAGGAACGGGAGATTGTTCGCGTCGGATCGAATCAGCCCATCAAGGTGGACTTCCGCTGCGTCGCCGCCACCAACCGGGGCCTGGAAGATCTGATCGAGGAAGGCCGCTTCCGCCCCGACCTGTTCTACCGTCTGAACGTGTTCCGTATCGAGCTGCCGGCGCTACGCGAGCGGCGCGACGACATCCCGGCGCTGGTGGAAAACTTCGTGCGCAAGTTCTCGCTGGCCATGAATAAACGCATGAGCCGGGTCGCGCCCGGGGCCATGAACCTGCTGCAGCAGCACGACTGGCCCGGCAATGTGCGCGAACTGGAGAACGCCGTGGAGCGGGCGATGGTGGTGGCGCAAGAACCGGAGTTGCGGGAGCAGGACTTCATCCTGCAGTCGCGGGCCAATGGCACGGAACCGCACACCCTTGAGGAACTGGAAAAGGCCCACATCCTGCGCATCCTGGAGCAATGCAAGTGGAACCAGACGCGGGCCGCCGAAGTCCTCGACATTGACCGCGTCACCCTGCACCACAAACTGAAGAAATACGGCTGGAGCAAGGCCGCGGTCGAGACGCGATGAACCTGCTGCAACTGCTGCCGATCGGTCTGCAAGACGGCCGGCTGCAGGAGCTGGAGCCTGCGCTGGCGCGCATCCTGGGAGTGCGCTGCCAGGTGCTGCCGCGGGCGCTCGATCCGGAGTTTGCCTTTCACGGCGAGCGCCAGCAATACCACTCCTCGGAAATCCTGGAACGCATGCGCGCGTCGTTCGGACAAGATGCCTGGCGCTTGCTGGGGGTCGCGGGCGTGGACCTTTACATACCTATCCTGACTTACGTTTTCGGCGAGGCCCAGCTGGGGGGTCCCTGCGCCGTGGTCTCGTATCACCGCCTGAGGCAGCAGTTTTATGGATTGCCGGCGGACCCGGCGCTGGAACGCGACCGCCTGGCCAAGGAAGCCGTGCATGAACTGGGGCACACCCTGGGCCTGCGGCACTGCGACGACTACGACTGCGTGATGGCGGCATCGCACACGGTTGAGTGGATTGATCTCAAGGGGCTGCATCTGTGCGCGCACTGCCGGGCGCGCGCCCTGCCGCACACGGGTTGAAGGTATACACGGCGGCACTCCCCCGCGCCTTGACACTCCCAACTGGTGGACATAGCATGCGGCCGCGGCCGGCGGTGCAATATCGCGCTTCGGCGGGGTGCCGCGAGCTCGCGGAGGAGATCATGGCAAATTTTTGTCCCAGTTGCGGCGCCGCGCTCGGTAACGCAAGCAGGTTCTGTCCGGCTTGCGGGCAGGCGGTCGCATCGGCCGCTGCCGGTGTGCCCGCTGCCCCCGCGGCTTTGCCGGGATCCGGGGCTTCCCCGAGCGCGCCGGCGGCTCCGGTAAGCGGCGGGGGAAGCAATGCCGCGGTAAAAATTCTTTTCGCCATCCTAGGCATCATCTGCCTGTTTGCGCTGGTTGCAGCCGGAAGCTGTTTCTATATCGGCTACCGCGTAAAGCAGCGTGCGGCCGCCATCTCTAAGACGTATGGAATGGATTCGGCACCCTATCGGGGCCGGAAAGACGCCTGCGGTTTTGTCAGCAAGTCGGACGTAAGTGCCGCCTTTGGCGAACCCGTGCAATCGGTAAACGACCACGGCTCTACCTGCGAATACGTCTTTGCGGGCGACGGCAGCCGCCGCATGGCACTCCAATTTACCTGGGAGGGCGGCACCATGCTGATGAAACTCAGTCACGGGGCCATGAAGAGCGTCGCTGGTATGGACACTTTCACGCCCATATCCGGGATCGGCGATGAGGCATACCTGCAACCCATGGGTTCCGGCCTGATGATGCGCAAGGGGGATGTGATGGTCAACATTGACCTGCGCGCCGCCGGGCTAAACGCCGAAGGCGCCAAGACGATTGCCGCCAAGATTGCCGGTGGTTTATAACCCGCCGGGCCCAGCACGCCAGCCCTGCTCTCTAAAAAACTTCAGGTTCGACGCCGTGCCCCGGCGGCAACTCTGCATCCAACGTTAAGCCGCACGAGGTGCGTTGCCATGCCGAGTTCCACGGTTTCCCGCCGCGCTGCAAGATCCAAGCCCCAGAGGGCCAAAGTAGAGCGGATCGTCACCCTGGAATTCGAACGGTCGCGGGCGTTGCGCATCCTGGCGCTCGTTTCCATCCTGGTTACGGCTTCCTGGCTGCTGCTTCAGTTGTTCGCGCCAAGTCCCGAGTACCGCATTTCCCGGTCCTTGGACGCGGACGTTCGCACTCCGGAGTTCATGCGCCAGATTGAAGCCGTGGCCGGATCAAAAGTGGCCTACGCCTCCTCGGTTGAGATGCTGCCCAATGGCGAAAACTTCTATCGCGCGGAGATGGACGCGGCCCGGCAGGCCCGCCGCAGCATCAACATCGAGGGTTACATCTTCCACAAAGGCAAGGTAACCCGGGAGCTGCTTCCCATCCTGGCAGACCGGGCCGCGCACGGCATTGCCGTCAACCTGGTGGTGGACGCAATTGGCAGCACCTCCACGCCGAAAAGCTATTTCGGGGAATTGCTCAAGGCAGGCGGCCACGTGGAGTGGTTTCATCCTGTGCGCTTGACGACGTGGCTGCACTCCAACAATCGCACGCATCGCGAAATGACGCTTATTGACGGCCAGACGGCGTTTATTGGCGGGGCCGGTTACGCCGACCAATGGCGCGAGGCCAAGCGCGAGCCGCGCTGGCGCGATTCCATGTTCATGCTGAAAGGCGACGTCGTGGGTGGACTGGAAGGCGTGTTCGCGGCCAGTTGGGTGGAGTCCTCGGAGGAGATTCTCTCCGGTCCGGAGTACTTCCCCGCCCCGGCGGCCGCCGGCAACATACCGGCCATCATTATCAACAGCACCCCCTCGCAAGGCGGCGCGACCCGCGCCCGCATGGCGTTCCAGACCTTCCTGGCGGCAGCCAAGAAGAGCGTCTATATCACCACTCCGTACTTTCTGCCTGACCGCAGCGCTCGCCGCGAGATCATCAACGCGGTCAAGCAGCGCGGCGTAGCGGTGAAAGTGCTGGTGCCGGGCAGCCACAACGATCACGCGCTAACCCGCAGCACAAGCCGGAACGCGTACGGCGACCTGCTTGCGAGCGGCGCCGAGATTTACGAATACCAGCCCACCATGATCCACGCCAAGATCCTGGTGGTGGATGATGCCTGGGTGGTGATTGGCTCGACCAATTTCGACCACCGTTCCTTCGGCATCAACGACGAAATCAGCGTTGCCATCCTGGATCCGGGGCTGGCGACGCAAGTCGAGCAGCAATTCCGGGCGGACCTCGCTTCCAGCCGCCGCGTCACCTATCAGGAATGGCGCAGCCGCCCGGCGTACGAGCGCGTCCTGGAATGGACGGGATGGCTGCTGAAACGGCAGGAATAACCGTCCCTCTGCGCGCTTCCGAAAGAGCCGGCCGTCGAAGCTTGGGCCCCTGGGCCGCGCCGGCTCACAGCGGCAACTTGAACGCAACCACCGAGTAGGCAGGAATGCTGGTGGTGTACTGCATTCCGCCGCTGATCACGGTAAAGGTTACGGTAGAAGCGGGTATCTTGTTCGAACTGGCATAGCTGGCCGCATTGATCATGTATTTGGTGACGCCGGTCTTCGTCGTGCCCGTGTTCTTCGCGGTCACGGTAGCGTTGATGGCCGCGTTGGTGGGGTTCACGATGACGATTGCGTCGCTGGTGCTGGTCCAGAAGCCCGTCACAACCAGCCCGGTGGTGCTGGGGAGCGGCGAGACCGAAGCCGGCATGCGGCCGCCGGCATTCAGGTTCAGGTAAAAAGGATGAGCCAGTAGTTCATAGGTGTAGTACTGCGGATAAGGCAGCACGGCGACGCCGGATGGCGTCGCGCAGTCCATCTTGGCGTCAATGGCCCCGACCAGGCAGAAGGAACCGGACGAGACGCTGCCCGCGAAGTAAAACTGCTGCGCCGGCGCGTTGTAGCCGGCATACACGGTGTCCAGCATGTCGGCGACATACATGGCGTTGAAAACCGGGGAATAGGTCGGGCTATTGCGGCAGCAATCGGCGGTGGTGAAGGCAGCGTTGTCGTTGTACTCGGTCACGTAGATGGGCGTGGCCCAGGCGTTCGGCTGCTTGCCGTTGCGCACCAGTCCGGCGATGTACTTATAGCTGGCCGCAAACCCGCCGGTTGTGCTCTGTTCCAGGTTCCATAGCGACGGATGCCCGCCCGAGCCGTCCCAGTTCATGCCCTGGTTGATGACGTAGGTAAAGCCCAAGTATTTGTGATAGCTGACGAAGTCAACATTTTGTGAGGCGACTGGGTCGCTCAGCAAGGTATTGAACCAGTTGGCGCCGAGATTGACGACCGCCGGGCCGCCCACCCGCGCAGGCGGCGTCACGCCGTCGGCAATGATCTGCTTGCGCATGGCCGGCGCTGTCGCGTTGTACATGGCCATGTAGGCCGTCAGCCGCGCGCTGTCGGTGTTGGCCGCGACGCAGAAGCTGTTCTGAATGTCGGGCTCGTTCCATATTTCGTAGTCGGTGACCACGCCGCGGTAGTTGGTGTCGGCCCATTGGACGAACTTCACCGCCATCTGCGCAAAACTGTTCACGTCGGTGGGCGCGGAGTGCTCCGTCCCCACTCCGGCGGGGCACGGGCTGGGCTTAGGTTGCAGCCAATACGGCGTGTACCCCATGACCACGAGAGCCTTCATGTTGTTGGCCTTGATCGAGTCCAGCGTGTTTTTCACATTCTGCTGGGTGAAATCGGGACTGCTTAGTCCCTTGCCGAAAACGGCGGACAACTTGGCATCAATCCGCACCGTGTTGACACCGCCATTGTGATAGGTCGCCAGCCCGCCCGGGCTGATAATGAATCCCAATTGTGCGTTGTAGAAATTGGGACGAATCGGCTTCAGGGCGGTGGAGCGCGATCCAAAATCAATGGTGACCTGCGCCAGGGACGGTAAGGCGAGCAGGATGGTAATGAGGAGCGCAGCAAAATGACGTAGCTTCAAAATGTTCACCTGAGAGTTTTGCTGGTTAGAACGCCAGAAGCACGGGTTCGGACTTGGAGGCCCTACGAACGGGACATTGTGCGGTGCAGAACCAACGAACTCAATGGCACCTTCGAGCCATCGCCAGCAAAGAGTGTCAATATTGGATTTCCATCCATTATATCCCAGGCGGGGACTAGCAGCGCAAGCTACGGCGAGGTCAGTAGATAGTGTAGCCCGGAGCGGGGGTCCGCAGATCAGGTTTGCTGGCTATCAGCAGCAGCGCGCCAATGCGCTTGAACTCGCGGAGTTCAGCCGCATTCTTGAACCACTTGCCGGAATAGTCCTCGGGGGTGGGTGTCTCATCGGGAATACGGCGGGCTTCCACATGCTCGAAGGCGTGCCGCTTTAAGAGCTGCAGATACTCGGCTTCCGAACGGGCGTGCACCGGGACGGCCAATTCGTCCACCCAGCGCAGGGAATAGGGGTTGTCCTGGTAGAGGTTGATGAGGATGAAGAGGCGCCCGCGCGGCGCCATGACCCGGAACAACTCCGCCAGCGCGCGGTCCTGGTCGGCGTAGTAATAGAAGGATTCGACGGAAAGCACCTTGTCGAAGTAGTTCTCCTCCCAGGGGATTTGCTGCGCCGAGCCCCAGACGAACATGACGTTATCGAAGTCCTTGGAAGCCTGCCGCGCGTGGCGGATCATTTCGTCGGAGACATCGACTCCTACCACCTGACCGAAACCCTGGGGCCCCTCGCCAACCAGGCGGGCCAGCAGGCGGGTGGCCCAGCCGGCGCCGCAACCCAAATCCAGCACGCGCTCTCCCGGGCGCAGATTCATCAGCCGTATGGTTTTCTCGGTAATGTCGAGATGATGGCGCTCCATCTCCTCGCCGCGACCTTGTTCGGCCCAGCGATTGAATTCGACTTGCAGGCGCTCGTCCGGGGAGATGGGGGGTTCGCCAGGCATGCAGGGACGCGCCTTGACCGGATGGGCCGTCGGCGCTTCCTTTCTATGTTACAGTGGCGGCGCGAATGGCTCAAACTCCCGCAGCGGAGCGGCCGCAACCGGAGCTGCTCTACTGCCCCAAGTGCGCGCAGGAGATTACTGATCCGCTCATCTGCGGTGATTGTGCCTCGGTGATCTGCCGCCGCTGCGGCACCCCCCTCGAAGTGCCGGACGAGCTCGGAATCGGATAAATGGAGCCGGTGGGCCCAGCGCGCGCGAGAACCGAGCCGGTTGCCCCAGCCCAGGCGCCCACGCTGGTACGCGGACTGTCGCTGCTCGATGCAGTTCTGCTGCTGGTAGGCGGGGTCGTCGGTTCCGGCATCTTTCTCACCTCCGGGCAGATCGCCGAGCAGGTCCGCCTGCCTTCCTTGTTCCTGCTGGTCTGGGTAATTGGCGGCGTAGTGTCGCTGCTTGCGACCTTCGCCTTCGCGGAACTTGCCTCCATGTATCCCGACGCCGGGGGCCAGTACGTCTATCTGCGGGAAGCGTACGGGGATTTTCCCGCGTTTCTTTATGGCTGGATGATTTTCAGCGTGGCGCAAACCGGCAGCATCGCGGCGCTAGCCGTGGGTTTCGCCGAGTACGTGGGCGCAGTCATCCCGCTCGATCCTCATCGCGCGCTCTTGACCCTTGGTAGCTGGAGCTTGACTCGCGGCCACCTGGTCGCTCTAGCGGCCATCGCCCTCATGACGTGGGTCAACATAGTGGGAGTGCGCCGGGGCGCAACTGTCCAGAACCTCGCCACCTGGCTGAAATTCGCCGCCATCGGCGTCTTCGTGGGACTGGGATTTCTGCTCGGAAACGGCTCCTGGTCGCATTGGCATTCGGCGGCGCCGGCCCTGTCCCCAGGTTCCATGCTACCGGCCGCAGGCGTAGCGCTGGTTGCGGTTTTCTGGGCATATGACGGCTGGGTCTACGTCACCTGGGTGGCGGGCGAGGTGAAGGACGCGCAGCGCACGCTGCCCCGGGCCATGATGCTCGGCCTGGCGTGCGTAGCTGCCATTTACATCAGCATGAACATGGCCTATCTGTATGCCCTGCCCATAGGCCGCATTGCGGGCCAGACCACGATCGCGCAAGCGGCGGGCGAAGCGTTGTTCTCCCCCCGGGCAGGACGGTGGCTCTCCATAGCAGTCGCGATCTCCTGCTTCGGGGCCATGTCGAGCGCAATTCTGTGCAGCGCGCGCGTGTACTTCGCCATGGCGCAAGACGGAGTTTTCTTCCGCAGCATGGCGCGGATCCATCCCAGGTACCGCACGCCGGCGTATAGCTTGTTTTTCCAGGCACTCTGGTCGTCCGTGCTGGCGCTGAGCGGCCGCTACGACCAGCTCTATACCTACGTCATTTTCATGATGGTGCTGTCGTACCTGGCCACGGTGGCCGGGCTGTTCGTGCTGCGCCGCAAGTCCCCTGATCTGCCGCGCTCCTACCGCTGCACCGGATATCCGTGGGTGCCCGCCGTTTACCTGGTGATTGCCGGGGCGTGGGCGGTCAACACATTGTTCGAGCGTCCGCGGGAAGCCTTGGCGGGATTGCTCATTGTGCTGATAGGAGCGCCGGGATATTTCTACTGGAAGCGAGGGTCGGGAATTTCCGCTCGATCCTGAGCGGCGCGAGCTTGGATCCGGCGTCCCCAAAAATTTGAGATTTAAGGATCAGGCTACCGGAGTCGCAGTCTTGCGCGGCGGGTTGAAGAACGGCAGCTTGGTCACGCTCACAGGGACGGTGTGCCGCACCGCCTCGATGGTGAATTCCATATCCAGCCGGGTGCCGGGCTGGGAGTGCTCGGTGCCGATACTGGCCAGCGCGATCATTTTCTTGAGCAGCGGCGACCAGGTGGTGGAGGTGGCGCGTCCCACTTGCCGCTTACCGGCATAGACCGGCACGGCCACACGGGATGCCGTGCTGGGCGTCTGCGGCACGAGCCCGATCCGGTCATGCAGCCGCTCCACTTCATTCCAATCCACTTCCAGCCCGACCAGTTGCCGGGGCGCGCCGCGCCGCTGCTCTTGTTCCAGGGCTTTCTTGCCGATGAAATGGTCTTTGTGCAGGTGCACCAGCTTGCCTAGTCCGATCTCGCTGGGCGAATACTTCTGCTCCGGAATCAACGCCTTCTTGCTGCTGATGTAGTCCACCTCGATCAGGATCAGTCCAGCCTCAATGCGAGCGATGTCCAGCGCGAGCATACCGGCGGCGTGAATATCGAACTGCCGTCCGGCCTGCATGAGGGCGTCCCAGACCTTGACCGCATCGTTCCACGGCGCCCAGATTTCGTATCCCAGGTCGCCGGTGTAGCCGGTGCGGGAGATGTCCACCGGAATACCGGCAATCTTGCCGCGCGTGAAGCGGAAATATTTGAGGTTGGCAATGTCCGCCTCAGCCAGGGATTTCAGCAGGCGGCCGGAGGTGGGTCCTTGCAGCGCCAGCGCAGCCGTCTTCTCCGAAATGTCTTCTATGTCCACGTCCATGCCCAGGGCATTCTGGCGGAACCAGCGCAGGCTGGGATCGGCCGCGGTCCAGCGATATCGGTTCTCGTCCAGGCGGGAAATGGTGCCGTCGTCAATGACCTTGCCTTCCTCGTCGCACCAGCAGCAGTAGATCACCTGGCCAACCGCAACCTTGTTGATGTCGCGCGCAATCACGCGGTTCACCAGCCGGGTGGCATCCTTGCCCGCCACCAGGTACTTGTACAGCGGGGAAATGTCAATCATCGCCGCCGCGTTGCGGATGGCGTTGTACTCGTGTTCGTGGTGCGTCTCATAAACGCTGACCGTGTAATAGCCCGACCACTCGCGGTAGTTGAGGCTGTAGCAGAGCGGGAAAGTGCGCTCGTGAAACGCGGTTCCAACCGGCAAGCGGGCTCCTTGGGATGCGGGAACTTCGACGCGGATTATAGCCAGCGGCGCCGCGGGGCAGCAAGGAGGCGCGACAGCAGTTGACTGGCAGTCAGCCGAAGCCCGCTGGCTGCAGACAAATTCGTGGCCGGCCGCTACAATGTGAGTTCACTTCAGCAGCATTCGCGCGTCTGACTCCACATGTCTCCTGTTTCCGGCAACTCGAACTACGACGTCATTGTGATCGGCGGCGGGCACAATGGCCTGGTCAATGCCGCCTACCTGGCGCGCGCCGGCAAGAAGGTGGTGGTGCTGGAGCGCCGCCACGTGCTGGGCGGAGCGGCAGTTACCGAAGAGGTCTTTCCCGGCTTCAAAATTTCCGTTTGCTCCTACGTGGTGTCTCTGCTGCGGCCGGAAATCATTCGCGACCTCGACCTGCCCCGGCACGGATTGGAAATCCTGCCGCTGGACGGCACCTTCACCCCCATGCCCAATGGCGATTATCTCTGGCGG
This sequence comes from Terriglobales bacterium, assembly GCA_024281115.1. GTDB lineage: Bacteria > Acidobacteriota > Terriglobia > Terriglobales > Acidobacteriaceae > JAMXLI01. The sequence continues at coordinate 9,401 of JAMXLI010000276.1, forward strand.
GTGAACGATCACGGCAAGACACGGCGGGAGATTGCCCGCCATTCACGCCTGGATGCCGAAGCCTACGACGAGTTCGGCAAAGCCATGCAGCAGATGTGCCGCTTCGTAAAGCCCATTCTGAGCATGGTGCCTCCCGATCCCGCGACCCTGAATCCCCGCGAACTGATGAAGCTGCTGTTCATCGGCCGCCGGTTCCAGGCGCTGCCCAGCGACGACAAGTACAACCAGGTGCAGCTCATGACCATGAGCGCGGTCGATTTCCTGGACCAGTGGTTCGAGACCGACGTGCTCAAGGCCACGATGTCGGCCTCCGGAATTATCGGCACCTTCCTGGGCGTGCGCTCGCCGGGCACCGCCTACGTTCTGCTGCACCACTACATGGGGGAGATTGACGGCGCTTTTCGCGCCTGGGGTTTCGCGCGCGGCGGAACGGGCGCGATCTCAAATGCCATCGCCTCGGCGGCGCGCGAAGCGGGCGTGGAAATTCGCACCCAGGCGGGCATTGCCAAAATCCTGGTAAAAAATGGCCGCACGACGGGTGTGGTGCTGGAAAACGGCGACGAATTGCACGCTCCCGTGGTCTCCTCGAGCGTGGATCCGAACCTCACCTTTCTCAAGATGGTGGGGGAAAGCGAACTGCCCGGCGAATTCGTGGAGGAGATCCGACGTTACAAGTTCCGCGGTTCGTCCGGCAAGGTCAACATGGCGCTGGACGGCCTGCCGGAGTTCAAGTGCATGCCGGGAGCGGGCGCTCACCTGCGGGGCGCCATGTCCATCTCACCGAGCGTGGATTACATGGAGCAGGCCTACGACGATGCCAAGTACGGCAACTTCTCCCGCCGCCCCTACATTGACATGGTCATTCCCAGCCTGACCGATCCCTCGGTGGCGCCCCCGGGCAAACACGTGCTCTCCTGCTTCGTGCAGTATGCCCCTTACAAGCTGCGCCCCGGGTTGAGCTGGGACACGGAGAAGGAAAAGTTCGGCGACACCGTGGTCAACACCATCGCCGAGTACGCGCCCAATATCAAAGACATCATCATTGGACGTCAGGTGGTCACGCCGCTCGACCTGGAACGCGAATTTGGGCTGACGCAGGGCAACATCTTCCAGGGAGAACTCTCACTGGAACAGCTGTTCTTCCTGCGTCCGGCGCCCGGATGGGCACAGTACCGCACGCCGATCAAGAACCTTTACATGTGCGGCTCGGCCACACATCCGGGGGGCGGGATCATGGGCGCGCCGGGACGGCTGGCCGCGCTGGAAATTCTGAAAGACACGGGCAACGGAGCGCATTAGGCGATGGCGGCCATCATCATCGTAGGCGGCGGGCACAACGGCC
>JAMXLI010000277.1 GCA_024281115.1 Terriglobales bacterium
CGGAGAACCATTCCCATTGTGCTTTCATGACGCGCATTGTATGACAGTTTTTCGCCCGGCGATGCACCGCTTCCGGGGGAGAGCCAAGCGCGGCGGGCCACGGCAGCGAACCGGAACCACCTCTTGATTAAGACCATCAAAGCCGTGGCTGCTTCCGGGAACCTCAGCACCGGCTTCCGCGAGGAGAGCCTGATAGCCGCCGTGCGGTCCGGGGCCAGTTTCCTGGGTTGCGATGCCGGCAGCACCGATTCCGGCCCCTACTACCTGGGCTCGGGACAGCCGCGCGGACCCCGTGAAGGCGTCAAACGCAACCTGCGGCTGATGCTGCGCGAGGCCCTGAGCGCGGGCATTCCCGTAGTGATCGGGACGGCGGGACACGCGGGAGGGAGGCCGCACCTGCGCTGGCTGGCGGAGATCGCGCGCGAGATTGCCCGCGAGCAGTCCTGGCATTTCCGTCTGGCGACCATCGACAGCGAAGTGGACAAGGAGACGCTGGCCGCGGCCTTCCTGCGCGGGGAGATCACCCCGCTCTCGCCCGCGCCCGAGATTTCCGAAAAAATCATCCTGAGCGCGGAACGCTTCGTAGCCATGATGGGGATTGAGCCCATCCAGAAAGCGTTGCGCGCCGGCGCGCAGGTAGTTTTGGGCGGGCGATGCAGCGACGTGGCCATCTATGCCGCTGTACCCGTGTTGGCGGGAATTCCCAAGGCGGTGGCCTTCCATGCCGGCAAAATTCTGGAGTGCGGCGCGGCCGCGGTCGCGCAGCGGCTCTATCCTGACTGCATGGCGGCCGAGCTGCGGCCGGACGGCTTCACCGTCGAACCACCGAATCCCGGGCTGCGCTGCACGCCGCAGAGCGTCGCCGCGCATACGCTGTACGAGAATGCCGATCCTTACACGCTGGTGGAACCGGGAGGAATCCTCGATACGCGCTCCGCCCGCTACGAGGCGGTGAGCGAACGCGCGGTTCGCGTCACCGGCGGCCGCTTCACCGAATCCCCCAGGTACACGGTGCGCCTTGAAGGTGCCGCGCTGGCTGGATATCGCTCCATCGTGATTGCCGGCATTCGCGATCCCCTGGTACTACGGCAGCTGGACGCGTTCCTTTCCGGGCTGCGAAAGGTCGTCGCCGGCAAGATTGCGGAGATCTTCCCCCAAGGCGAGCAGCAGTACGCTTTGGAGTTTCGCGTGTACGGGCGCAACGGCGCCATGGGCGCATTAGAACCTGTGGCTGCGATCGAGGGCCATGAGGCCGGCCTGGTTATAGACGTGGTGGCATCCTCGCAGAAGCTGGCTTCCGATATCCTGCCGCTCGTCTGGCATACGGCGCTGCACCACCCCATTCCGGAGTATGAAGGGATGGTCAGCAATCTCGCATTTCCCTTTTCGCCTCCCGGCATTGACGTCGGGCCGGTATTCCGGTTCTGCGCTAATCACGTTTGGCAACTGGAAGACCCGTGTCGGCCCTTCCAGATGAACCTCGAAGAGGTATGAGGAACGAGGCGCAATGAGGGAACTCTGGCAGCTCACCCGTTTGATCCGCAGCAAGAATGCCGGTCCCTTTGCGATTACCTTCGACATCATGTTCAAGGATATGGAGGGGATGCGCCAAGCGCTGGCGAGTGGCGCCATCAGCGCCGAGGCCATCTCCAGGATTTATGGCGTAGACCCCCGCCAGGTCCGGCTCTTCGGTGTGGAGGATCTTCTGACGGTTAAGATCTCGATTCCGCGCAAGGTTTTTTCCGGAGATGTTGCCGATACCGATGTTTACGGATGTCAGTTTCACGGCCCACTGGTAAAGCTGCCCATACCCTGAGCGTTCCGGAGCGCACAAAAAAGCAGGCGGCCGAAGCCGCCCGCTCTTGCCGGGGGGGGACCTACCAGTTCACCTTGATGCCAAACTGAATTTCACGAGCAGTGGTGGTTGTGGAGGTCAGCAATCCCGCTACGCCCGTCGGCGCGCCTGTCGAATCGAAGATATCAGTGTGGTCGGGCAACACGGGAGGCGCGAAGTTGGCGCGGTTCAGGACATTGAAGAACTCAGCCCGGAACTGCACGTTGAACGTTTCCGAAACCCTGGGAATGCGGTTGTTCTTGAACAGGGAAAAGTCGAGGTTCGACAAGCCGGGGCCGATCAGGATGTTGCGCCCGGCATTGCCGCGCAGGTTGAAGCACTGCGGGAAGGTGCCGAAGGCGGGGTCGCAGAACTGGTTGTAGAACGCCGCCGAGGGCGCAGTAGGCACGGCGAAGCATTCTGTCTTGATGTAATTGTTGGGATTGCCGGGATTGGTGAGATTCGAGCATCCCGCACCCCCCAGCCGATTGGGCACATCCCACGGGTCGCCGCTGTTCAATCCCAGCGGGTCGCCGTCGGTGCCGAAAGTGGCGGAGAACGGAACCCCATCGCTGGCTTTGTAGATCGCGCCCACTTCCCAGCCGCCAAAGAGCCAACGCAGGGGCTCGGGCGCACTGTTGGGCGAGGGAACAAACCAGGTGCCGTTCAGAACCAGGGTGCGTCCGATGCTGAAATCCGACAAGCCGCGGCTCAATCGGTAGTCGAAAAAGGGCAGGCTGGAAATGGAATTCCCGAAGGCGTCGCCCGCCAGGGTGGCTGAGCTGGTGTCAATGCTCTTGCCCCAGGTGTAGGAACCCTGGAACTGCACGCCGTGACTCATGCGCTTGGTGACCCCCAGCTCCAGAGCGTCATAGTAGGAGTCGCCGTGGTAGAACATGCCGCGCACCGAGCCGAAATTGGGATTTACGGTGTTACCGCTGCCTACCGGGACAGGCCAGACGTAGCCGGCAGCAGTCTTGGTGGGCAGCACGATGTCGGCGTCATCCACGCGAAAAGGCTGGTGAATGCCGCGTGAGCCCACGTAGCCGATCATTGCGGTCAGGCTGTTGGCGATCTCCTGCTGCACATCGAGATTCCATTGCATCACGTAGTTCCGCTTGGGGTTAGGCTCAATGTAGGTTGCGCGTAAGGAGTTCGCCGTCAACAACGGGCCCGCGCCCGCGAAGAACGAACCAGCGGGAGGATGCACCGAGCCCAGTTCAAAGAAAGGCGCTGCCAGGCTGGACAGGAGGGTGAATTGATAGAGCAAGGGCTGCACGTCAAACATGCCGAAACCGCCGCGGATGGCGGTCTTCCCCGTGCGGAAGGGGTCGTATGCGAAGCCCACGCGCGGCTCGAAGTTGTGCAGCGTGGGATTCTGGAAGTAGGGATCACCCAGATGTGGGGTGGCATCGCTCAGATGAAGCAGGTTGGAGAGCTTACCCGAGGTTTCGGTGGGCACGGATGAAA
>JAMXLI010000278.1 GCA_024281115.1 Terriglobales bacterium
TTTGAATACGTCACGGCCAACCGCGTGATGTTGAGCTACGAACTGCCCCTCAACGAGATTGTGCTCGACTTCTATGACCGGCTGAAGTCCGTTTCCCGCGGCTACGCCTCCCTGGACTACCACCTGGCAGGGTACTGGGAGTCGCCCATGGTCAAGCTCGACATCCTCGTGGCCGGCGACCCTGTGGACGCGCTCTCCACCATCGTTCACCGCGACTTAGCCTACGAGCGCGGCCGGGCCCTGGCCGCCAAGATGAAGGAACTTATCCCCCGGCAGATGTTCGAAGTGGCTATCCAGGCCTCCGTGGGCGCAAAAATTATCGCCCGCGAAACCGTGCCTGCCATGCGTAAGAACGTTTTAGCGAAATGCTATGGAGGCGACATCACGCGCAAGCGCAAACTGCTGGAGAAGCAGAAGGAAGGCAAGAAGCGCATGAAGCGCATCGGGCGCGTCGATATCCCACAGGAAGCCTTCCTGGCCGTGCTCCGGGTTACCGAAGAGTAAGCGCCGCCGGGGTGCCGGAGAAGCCGGGTTACCCCAGCGGTGCACAGCCGGAGCTGGGTGTTTCCTTGTAACAAGCTTTACATATGTGCAAAAGTGCCGGATCGGGGATGGTTTCACCCCGCGTCCCGTGTTAACCAGATGGGCAGCAGAGCTTTCCAGCTAAGGCCAACCAAACAGACATCTTAGAGTGCCCCATCTGCGCTGCAATCTGCCCCGCAAAACGCACCCGGCAGGCCGCCCGAAAAGGGGCGGCTTTTCCTTCCACAAACTTTTCCACAGTGTGACCCGGGGGCACGGCAGCGTCTGCCGAAAGCTAAATCCAATCAGCACGGTCCAGGGTTTCAAAGCGGGTTGAAGACTTCAGGAAGGCAAGCTGGACAGTATCCGTGGGCCCGTTACGCTGCTTGGCAATAATGAGCTTGGCCTTGCCTTGGAGGTCTGGATTTTCATGGTCATACACCTCCGGGCGGTAGATGAAGGCCACCACGTCGGCGTCCTGTTCAATGGCGCCGGACTCCCTCAGGTCGGAGAGCTTGGGCTCATTGTCCTTGCCGCCGCGGTTCTCCGGGGCGCGGCTCAATTGCGAAAGCGCGATGACAGGCAATTGCAGCTCCTTGGCCAGCCCTTTCAGGCCCCGTGAGATGGCCGAAACCTCTTGCGTGCGGTTCTCAAACTTGCGTCCGCCCAGCCCGCTGGCCGACATGAGCTGCAGGTAGTCCACCACGATCAGGTCCAACCGCCCCTGGGTCTGCTTCAGGCGCCGCGATTTGGCGCGCATTTCCGTTAATGAGATCCCGGGGGTGTCGTCGATAAAAATAGGAGCATCGCTCAGTTCGCCGAGCGCCCCGGTCAGCTTGCCGAAATCCTCCTTGCCCAGGAAGCCCGTCCGCATCTTGTGCGAATCCACGCGGGCTTGCGAGCACAGCAGCCGCAGCAGCAGCGACTCGCGCGACATTTCCAGCGAAAAAATTCCCACCACCTTTTTGTCCATCACCGCCGCGTTCTGCGCGATGTTGAGTGCAAAGGCGGTTTTGCCCATGGAAGGGCGCGCCGCCAGGATCACCAGGTCGGAGGGCTGCAGCCCGCTGGTGAGATCGTCGAAATCCTTGTAGTGCGTCTCCAGTCCGGTAATCCGTTGGCCGCGCTCGTAGAGCGCGTCGATGGAGCCGAAGGATTCCTTAACGATCTCCTTGACATCCACGAAGCCGCGGCCCATGCGGTTTTCCGAAAGCTGAAAAATGGCCGATTCGGCGGCATCGAGGATTTCCTCGGCCGGGTCCGCCTGCTCGGCGGCGCGGGCGATGGCGGAGCTGGCAGTGTGAATCAGGCCGCGCAGCAGCGCCTTGTCGCGGACGATCCTGACGTAGTTCTCGATTGTGGGGCGGCGCGGCAGGCCGTCCGTGAGGGAGGAGATGTAGGCCACCCCGCCCACCGCTTCCACCTCGCGGCGGCGCGCCAGCTCCTCGGACAGGGTGATGATGTCAATCTGCTTGGCCGTCTCCGAGAGCTCGCACATGCGCGCGTAGATGCGGCGGTGTGCGTCCAGCGAGAAATCCTCGGCGCGCAGAGATTCTGCCGCCTGGTTGAAGGCAGAGTTGTCGAGTAGAACAGCGCCGAGAATAGCGCGCTCGGCGTCTACGCTGGCAGGAAGAGAATCAAGCGTGGGATCCGTGGTCGCCAAAGGGTCAACTCAAAAGGGTGAAAGTTGGGTGAGTGTACTCGCTAAACCCGCCCACGTGTGCTGTGAATCGAACCTCATGGTTTGAGGAAAAAAACGTCGCAAACGGAAGCTGCCGCCGACTCGCGCGCCTCGACGTGAAGTTCGAACCGGCAGCAACGCCAGCCTGATTGTGGAGCGAACAAATAGCGAAAGTCAATAGCGGCGGTAATCCGGCCGGACCGCCCAAAAAAAAATATGGCCCGGGCCAGCCACCCGGGCCATACGTTTGACGGAGGCTGCTCTGATGCTGCGCCGCCGGCGTGGCCGTCACCGCGCCGCTCGCGCGTGTATCCTGCCGAGTCCGTTGTGCGGCCGCTTGCGCGGCCACCCTGCTTCCGTCGCCAGTCACGATGACCGCCGGCGGGAGCCCGGCTGCGGGTTACCAGCCCGCAGATCGCAGAACGACAGTTCTAGTTCTGCCCAGTGCAGAACTGTTCGGAGCCGCAACGCCCGGGCCCTTAACGGACCCACCGGTCATTCAACCCTCGAGAATCACCGGGAACCGCCGTCTTTGTTTGCGACACTCTGCAGGACCCTCAGAACATCTCGCGTCTGCATTGAGGGCACTTTGCGGCAAGCGCCGCCGGCAGGCAACGGGAAACTAGCGCGCAGGTGTGAACAAGCTGTGGGATTGTTCAGATTGCTGTGGAAACGCGCGGAAAACCCGGATCGGCAGCGCTGCCTCGGCTCAGAAGCGCAACAGGTACGACACTTTCACGAACAACTGCCGGCCGTCATTGAGGAAGCGGGCAGAACGCAGCAGTTGCGGCGGGTCCGCGGGATCGGGCAGCAGCGAACGATCCAGGTTGGCCACATCGCTGTTGTAGCCCACATAGACGGCGGTGCCGGGATGCACCAGGTAGGTGAACAGCACGTCGCCGTTGAAGCTCTTGGCGTGCTGCAGCGACGTCAAGGCGGTGTTGGTGAGGTTCGCGTTGTACTGCCCGATGACGCGCAGCGAAAACTGCCGTGTGAACTGGTAGTTCCACTTGCTGCGCAGGATGTGGCTGTTGAACATGTTGAGGTCGGTGTGCACGTCGCGCAGCGAGGTGTACAGATACGTGTTCTCGACGGTGAGCCCGCGCAGCGCCCGCACCGTCACCCCCGCCTGCGCGAAGCGCGACTTTCCCAGCACCGGCGGCCCCACCGCCGGTTGATAGTTCGTATCCTGGCCGCGGTTGAACTCCAGGTTCAGAGCGATCAAGTTGAAGTAGCGGCTGGCGAAGGTGAAGCCCGTCTGGTAGTGCGGGTAGTCTTGGTCCGCGACCAGGGAAGAAAAGTCTACCGGGCGCAGGCGCTCATGTCCGTAGCTGCCATACAGGGAGAGATCGGTACGGCCAATGAACGCCCACTGGTAGCGCGCCGTGCTGGTGTATTCGATGCGCCGGCCCTGGTGGTCCCAGATGTTGCGCGTGTACAGGCTGGGGCCGTGAAACAGTAAATGCTTGCCCTCGACGTAGAAGCGGCGCTGCAAGAAGTTGCTGAACCAGCGGATATCGGGCCGCTGGAAGAAGCCGGTCTTGGTCTCGAACCCCGGCGCGTTGTCTTGGTACAGCGAGTTGAACTCCAGGTTGCGGCTGCTGCGCTCCAGGTACAGGTGGTAGCCGGGCCCGGCGCTGTAGCTGCCGTCGTTCAACCGGGTCTGGCTGGTGACTGCCTGCCCATCCAATTGCCAGTTCGGGGTGAACTTCAGGTGGGTGTCGAAACCGCCCACGCGGTTCATGCTGGTAATGCAGGGATCCGTTTGGTCAATGCTGGAGGCCAGCGCGGTGTCGGCGCAGGTGGTATGCGCGGAAGTGTGCAGCTCGCGGTCGGTGTAAATAAAGCCGAAATTGCTGCCGTGCTGCCCGAACTCGCGGCTCACGCGGACCACGCCGAAGTAGGCGTGCCGCCCGAAGAGGGGATCGCCCGGAAGCACGCTCTCGCCCGGAGACTGGTCGTCGGCGAACAACGTGCCTAGCGACCATCGCCCCAGCTTTCCCGTCAAGCGCACGCCGTAAAGCGGATCCACAATGCGCCGCGTAAAAACCAGGTTGATGGGCGTTTTGAAGAAATTGGTGTTTTCCTGGAAGAAGGGACGCTTCTCCGGGAAGAACACCTCGAAACGCTGGTTGACCGTCACCTGCGGGTCGTCGGATTCCACCTGCCCGAAGTCCGGATTGATGGTGGCGTCGAGCACCAGGCTGTCTTTAATCACGGCCTTGGCATCCAGCCCGGCGTTGATGTCGGCGGGCTTGGAAACGAAGACGCCGTGGGCGGGATTGCGCAGGTCGAGATCACGGGCTGACCGGAACGATGCGTAGGGAACAAACTGCAGGTTGCGTCCGGGGGAAATGCCTTCTATGCCCGACAGCGCGCCTTCCTGGGCAAGCAGCCCCTGCTTGTTGGGCGAGTTGCGCGGATAGAAAGAGTGCTCGCCGCCATTATGCTGGATGTCGCGCTCCAGGATGAAGCCCCAGTCCTGCATTCCGGCGGAGCGGGGGAAACGCAGCGACTTGAAGGGAATGGCGATGTAGCCGATCCAGCCCTGCGGAAAGATGCGGGTCTCGCTGTCCCATACCGTGTCCCACGACAAGTCGAAATCTGCGCCCTCCAGCATGGTGCCTTCCTGCTGAATGCCGAGAGGATTGATAAAGAAAAACACGCCGTGGCGCTGATCGTGAAATGTGTCGAGCCAGATGCCGATCTGGTCCTCATCGTTGATCTGCTCGCGGCGCACCATGTGCGAGCGCAAGGCGTCCATGCGCCGATCGAAGGCGAGCACCACCAGGTAAAGAGTGGTGCCGGTGTAGCCCAGGTAAGCCTCGGTGCGCTCGGAGATCGGCTGGCCGTCGTAGGGATCGCGCTGCCAAAAGCGGTCCACCTTCAACATGGTGTGGGCAATGGCAGCCGATGCCTGCATGCCGGCAAAGTCCGCGAGGGTAGGCGGGCGCGGCAGGCGCGGAATGCGCAGAGGCGAGAAATGGCTGGGCGCAGGCGTGGCGGGTTGCGAAGAATCGGCACCGCGGGTGCCGGCGTGCGCGGCGGCGCCGGCAAGCGCCAGCGCCGACAGCAGCATGCAGGCCATGCGTGAGAGCTGTCGCCTCAGCCAGTTTCTCCTGTACTTCCTGGACCCTGCTTAGACGGCGCCGCGCCTGGTTGGAAAGCGAACACGCCGTGACCGGCATTCATGTAGCTCTCGCGCCAGTTTCAGCCGCGATCCGGCGATTGTATGGCGCGTTACGTTGAAGCCCCCTAATAGCCGCTGCGCGCCAAAAATGGTGCGAGGCGTCATTCTGGCGCAACCACCTGTGCATCAACCTAATAGACGCAATTGGGCGGTTGAAGTCTTTCACCTTTTCGTCCTCATAGTGAGGAGCCGGTCTTGCCTCTATAACCAGAGCGGGTGTAAAACGTTGGTCCTCGGAGCGCTGATGGCTTTGCGCAAAAAGGACCTGGGAGCGTCACCGGAACCCGCGCAGGAACCCGCTGCAAATTGGGAGCCGTTCCGCGGCCTAGCGACGCGCGAGAACGCCGCCGCGCATTCTCGAACCATCATGCGCAACGCCGCGCTCTGGTTCTTGGTAGTAATTCTTGCCACCCTCGTCACCGTGATCACGGTGAAGTTGGGCCGGCGCATCCCTTCGCTGTACTCGAGCGCGCGTGCCGAAGTTGTGGCCCTCGCGTCGCGGTTCCATTCCGAGCCGCCCGCCCAGCGGGTGGCCGATCCCGAGCCTCCGGCCCGGAGTCTACGTCGCGCGTCTCGGCATGCGGCCAGCCGTGCCCGGTTTGCGACAGCTTCTCGCGACCGCATGCCCCGTCCCTTCGACGCCTACCTGGTGGAAAACGGCCGCGAGGTGTTGATTGGCTCCATGGGGCAGGTCGTAATCGTAGACATGACCACAGGCAACTTCTCCTGGGTCCGCAATTAGGCGTGCCCCGCTCCAGCCCCGGTTTTGAGTGCGGCCCCCACGACTCCTCCGCGAGTGCCTCCGCCGTGAAGCAAAATTCCGCCCTCGTGGAGATTGCCAGCGCGCGCCTCAACCTGCGGCGATTCACGCCTGACGATCTTGCCGAGTTGTGCCGGTTGTTTTCCGATCCCGCCGTCACGCGTCACTATGACGTGAACCTCGGCAGCATGGCCGAAGTCGAGGAGTATGCGCGGGCATGGCTGGACCGCAGGTTGCGAGCGTACGCCGACCACGGCCATGCGCTGTGGGCCGCGGAACTCAAGATGGGCGGAGCGTTCGTGGGCGCGGTCGGATTAACCGAGCAAACCGTGGAAGGCCGCGCGGACACCGAAATTGGTTACCACCTGAAAAGCGAGCACTGGGAACGGGGCCTCGCCACCGAGGCCGCTATCGCCTGCCGCGATTATGGGTTTGCGCGCCTGCAGCGTTCCCGGCTGATTTCGCTGATCGCTCCCGGCAATCATCCTTCGATGGCCGTGGCCCGCAGGGTGGGGATGTCGCGCGAGCGCGACGTAACCTGGCGCGGCCGCGCTTTCGTCCTGTTCTCGATGGCGTCCCCGCGCTAAGTCTCTGCGGTTCGGCCCCTCGTCCGCCGCGTCCCTCCCCCCGGCAACCTCGGTCCAGCGCACGGCGTCGTACCCAGAGTGGATCTCGCCGCGCTGGTCCCCGTCGTTGCTAATGTGCTGGTCATCGTTGGCCTGCTGCTCTATGCCTTCGGCCTGTTCGCCGAGTATCACTCGCGCGGGCGCTGGGCAAAAAATATCACTACCCTGGTGGCCAGTATCGGCATGATGGTGCTTGCCATCTCGCTGCTGCTGACGCCGGCCAATGCCCGCGTCATGCTGCGCGTCGCCCAAAGCGGGGTTTCGGAGGTCCTGATGTGGATCAGTAGCGGCCTGCTGCTGGCCGCCATCTCTGCCTATGGCGCCATCACCTACTGGAGGCCGCTGCGGCTCTGGCACGAGCGGCGTATCGCGCGTCACCTGAGCCGCGAACTGCCGCGCATCTATTGATCCCAGCTGTGGCCACGAAGTCGGGGCTGGCCCGAGTTTCCGGAATTTTGTCCGCCCCGGAAACATTCTGCCGTCGCGCCGGCATCCCACGTTAAAGGCAGCCGATCGTAGCTGCCGTGACTTGCGGCTGCCGCCGCCAGGAGACTTTTGTCGTGATCGGCGAAACGAATGCAAGTCGGGAAGGCAGCGTCTCTGCTGCCGTGGTGCAAATCGTCAACGAGGTGAAGGAATTCGCGCGAACCCGCTATCGCATGTTGCGCGAGGAGATGAAGGAGAACATGGCTACCTGGCGCCGCGTAGCCGTTCTGGGAGCGCTGGCCCTGGTGCTGCTGGTCACCACCTGGCTGCTGTTCTCGCTGGCCTTGGTGGCAGTAATCGCCGCCGCCTTCTATCCCAATCCCTACGCCTGGTTCTTGGGATTCATCATCATGACGGTGGTGTGGGGTACGGGCGCGGCCATCGTGGTGCTGCTCGCCCGGCACGAGATGAAGGCGCAAGCCATGTACCCGAAGCAGACGGTGGAAACCTTGAAGGAAGATCAGGTGTGGATACAGAACGAACTGGGGAACGATGCGCATGGGAACATCAACGACGTTGAGGATCACAGCGGCCGAGCAGCGTAAGCGGCTGCACGACAGTGCCGAAGTTTTGAGGAACCGGGTGCGGCGGACGGCGCCCACGTACCTGGTGCGGGGCATTGTCGCCATTACCGCGCTGGTAGGACTGGTAGTTGGCTACAAGCTGATCTCCGGGCGGGGCCAGAAGAAATTGCGACGGCGCAGGTAGATTTCCGCTCCTCGCCGACCCGCCGCTGCAGCCGGCGGCCAGAACGTTTCCTTAGGCGGCGCCCGGATCCAGCCGTCGCGCGGGTTCCTGGTTGAACTCGCGTGCCGCCTCCCGACCCAGCTTCGTTAAGAAAGAGCGTGTCAACGCGGTCTCACTTTCCGCCCCGGGATGGCGCGCGGCGGCATCCCCCGGTTGGGGGAGCAGTCGGTTTACCCATCCGAGAAGGTCGGAAGTGAGTCCCGGCGCCAGCCCGTGCGCCAGCACGGCCAACTTGGCTTGCGGCGTAAGAACGATTTCCGCCTGCCCGCGCAATACGGCCGCCACGATACGGCGCGCGGCCCGGTTAGCGTTCATGGCGACGCCCGGTAGCGTCGCGCCCAGGCTGAACCAGGTGAATTCCTGGCGGTGATTCCCCTTGAAGTAGGCGTTCAGATGCGAACCGGTGCGCATCAGGCCAGGCACCGCGGTGGTCACGCGGATGTTGTAGCGCGCCAGCTCGGCGCGCAGTCCCTCGGAGAACCCGACGGCAGCAAACTTGGCGCAGCCGTACGGGACCAGGTGGGGAACAGCAATTTTCCCCCCGATGGAGGTGACGTTCCCAATGTGTCCTCCGCCGCGCCGAATCATCTGCGGCAGCACGGCCAGGGTGGGATACACCATGCCCCAGAACATAACGTCCATGGCTTCGTGGTAGTCCACCAGGGTTTGCGAAGCTACGGGCCCCACCGCGATGATCCCGGCATTGTTAATGAGGACGTCAATGCCGCCGAACCGGGCGCTGGCCTCGTTCACCATGCGCACCACGTCCTCCTGCACGGTGACGTCGCAGGGGACGGCCAAGACTTCGGAGCCGCCGTCGGTCAACTCCGCGGCGGCGGCATCCAGTTCCCGCTCGTCGCGCGCGCACAGGACCAGTCGCGCTCCCTGCGCGGCAAATTCGCGTGCCATGGCTAGTCCCAGCCCGCGCGAGCCGCCGGTGATCAGAACCACCTTGCCGGCGGCGCTGGTCCGTGGACGCAGACGCGAATACACCTCGTAGGCGGCCATCCCGGCGCCCACCCCCGCCGCTGCTATGCCCAAACCCGCCGCAGCGCCCAGCAAACCAGATCGCCGCATGGTGCACCTTCTTCTATCGCAAATTGATATTTCTGAAGTGGTTGAGATGCGCTTGCCCGCCGGCGAGGATAGCTTCTCCCCGGTTTGTATTCCCAGGACGGCACCGGCATGAGCAGAAGTTTGCATCTTCGTCTCGCGCGCGGGAGTGGCACCTCGAAGAACCGACGGCATTTAGCAATGGATGGGGCTGGAAGCTAAATTGCGTGTTCGAACGTCTTGCCCCTGGGTCCGCGCTCCCCGGACTCCAGGCTTTCGCAACCTTTATGAGACAGATTGCCCTTCGTCGCGCGGTTCTAGGTAGCCTTGCGCTGCTGCTGACTCTCGCCCCATGCGGTTTTGTCCAGGCCCAGACCCTCACCGCGTCGCCCACGAGCTTGAGTTTCGGTGTGCACATGGTGGGCACCACCAGCGGTACGGGAACAGTGACTGTAACCAATCACTCCACTTCGGCGGTTCCCATCACCGGTGTGTCCGCCACTGGCGATTTCCACGTCGCCAGCAACGGATGCGGGGCGAGCCTGGCGGCCAGCGGCGCGTGCGCGGTGGGCGTGAACTTCCAGGCCACAGCCACCGGAACCCGGACGGGCACGCTGACAATCGCTTATTCCGCCAGCGGCAGCCCCGCTACCGTCAGCCTGAGCGGCACCGGGACCGACGTGGGAATGAGTCCCAACTCGCTGAATTTCGGCAGCCGCACGGTGGGCACCACCACCGGTCCCTGGTCCACGACGGTGACCAATGGACTGAGCACGACTCTGACCATCAACTCCATGACGGTGGCCGGCGACTACAAGATTGCTTCCACCACTTGCGGAGGCACGCTCGCTTCCAAGGCGTCGTGCACCATCAGCGTGACCTTCACCCCGACCAACACGGGAACACGCAATGGCAGCGTGACCCTCAGCGACAGCGCACCCGACAGTCCGCACATTCTTTCGCTCTACGGCAGCGGAACGGCATCGGGGGTGACCGTGGTGCTATCCCCGACATCGGCGTCTTTGGGCGTATCTCAGAACCAGCAGTTCACGGCCACAGTGACCGGCAGCACCAACACGGCCGTCACCTGGTCGGTGGATGGTGTGGCGGCACCCGGCAATTCAACCGTGGGCACGATCACCACCGCCGGGCTTTACACGGCGCCGGCTTCCGCGGGCACCCACACGGTGAAGGCCACCAGCCAGGCCGATAACAGCAAGAGCGCGAGCGCGGTTGTCACCGTGACCAATGGCGTGGCAGTGTCCATCGCGCCTGCGTCGGTCACGCTTGCGCCTTCCGCGCAGCAGCAGTTCACGGACACGGTATCGGGCACGTCGAACACGGCTGTGACCTGGTCGGTGGATGGCACGGTGGGCGGCAGCTCCGCCGCCGGCACGATTTCGAGCAGCGGCTTATACCTGGCCCCGGCCACGACCGGCACGCACACGGTCACGGTCACCAGCCAGGCGGATACGACCAAGTCGGCGAGCGCGTCGGTCAACGTCACCACGACCCCACCCCCGCTGACCGGCGTGTTTACCTTCCACTACGACAACGGGCGCACCGGACTCAATCCGAACGAAACCGTTCTGACTCCCGCCAACGTGAACGCAACAAAGTTTGGGAAGCTTTTTACTTACAACCTGGACGGGTACGTCTTCGGCCAGCCCCTCTACGTCGCCAACCTGACCTTTGCCAGCGGCGTGCACAACGTCATATACGTGGCCACGGAAAATGACACCGTCTACGCGCTCGATGCCAATGGCAGGACGAGCACTCCCCTGTGGAAGGATACCTTCACCAACGCAGCGGCCGGGATCACGACCGTACCCTGCGCTGACGTTTCCGGCTGTTACATCGGGCCGAACATCGGGATTACGGCCACGCCGGTCATCGATCCGGCGAGCAGTACGCTATGGGTGATGGCCCGCACGAAGGAGAACGGAGCGTACTTCCACAAGCTGCACGCGCTCGACCTCGTGACTGGGGCGGAGAAATTCGGCGGCCCGGTTACGGTGAGCGCTTCGGTGGCGGGCAGCGGCCTGGGCACGGTCAATGGCCAGGTGGCGTTCAATCCGCTGAAGGAGCACAACCGCCCGGCGCTGATCCTGGTGAATGGCGTCGTGTACGCTGCCTTCGCCTCGCTCGACGACCAGAATCCTTATCATGGCTGGGTCATCGGGTACGCCGCCAACGCAGGCAGCAACACGATTTCGCGCGTGGCGGCCTATAACACCAGCGCCAACGGCGGCCAAGGCGGCATCTGGAGCGTGGGCGGCGTGGCGGCCGATTCCAGCGGGAATCTCTACTTCGAGACCGGAAACGGCTCGTTCAACGGCGGCAGCGATCTGGGCGACAGCTTCGTCAAGCTCTCCACCGCGGGAGGCGTGCTGCAGGTGGCCGACTACTTCACCCCGCACGACCAGGGCAACATGAACACGCAGGACCTTGACCTGGGCTCGGGAGGCCCCATGCTCTTGCCCAACCTGGGTGCGGTGGCGCATCCCGACGTGCTGGTGGGCGCAGGGAAAACCGGGACCATGTACCTGGTGGACCTGGGAAACATGGGTCATTACAGCTCGACCAGCGACGCGCAGATCGTGCAGTCCGTCGCCGGACAGTTGGGGCAGGTGTTCTCCACCCCAACTTACTGGAACAACACCATCTATTACTCCTCCACCAATGCCTACCTGAAGGCATTCACGCTGAGCAATGGGCTGCTCTCGACCACGCCGTCATCGCAGTCGAAGGTGTACTACGGCTACCCGGAAAGTCCCCTGATCACGGCCAATGGCAATACGAATGGAATCCTGTGGATCGAGCAACACATTGCCGGCTCCAACGGCGTGCTGCGCGCCTACGATGCCACCAACCTGGCCAACGAGATCTACAACAGCAACACCAATGCCACCCGCGACGGAATTACCAGCGTGCCCGGATTTGGGACGGTCCTGGCCTTCAACGGCAAGGTCTACGTACCCACCAAGAACCTGAATAACTCGCAGTCGCAACTCTTCATCTTCGGGCTGCTGTAGGCGTCGCGCTCCACAGGGCTCGGCGCCTGAAGGTCCCCGCGGTCTCCAGGGGAAGCTTGTGATAGCTTCTTCCGTGCGCGTTCGCCGCGCGTTTCCCATGGCCAACGAAAACGAAAAAGAAGCCGCCGCCCGCGACAGCTTGCGCTTCGTGCAGGATGGCAACGTGGTCGGGTTGGGCACGGGCAGCACCGCGATCTTCCTGATCCGGTTGCTGGCCGAGCGCGTCCAAGCCGGGCTGAAGATTCGTGGCATTCCCACCTCGGCCCGCACGCGCGAGAGCGCGCTCGCCGCCGGTATTGCGCTCACCACGTTCGAGCGTGACCCGGTGATCGACGTGGCCATCGATGGCGCGGACGAGATAGGCCCGGGGCTCGCCCTCATCAAGGGTGGAGGAGGCGCGCTGCTGCGCGAGAAGATCGTGGCCTCGGCGGCGCGCAAATTCGTGGTGATTGCCGACTCCAGCAAGCAGGTTCCGGTTCTGGGCAAATTCCCTCTGCCGGTTGAAGTTATTCCCTTCGCCGAGGCGCTGATTGCGCACCGCATCGCGGCGCTGGGCGCCTCGGTCAGCTTGCGGAAGGACCCGGCGGGCAAAGTCTTTGTCACGGACGAGGGCCATCACATTCTCGACTG
The DNA here is from genome assembly GCA_024281115.1 of Terriglobales bacterium. Taxonomy (GTDB): domain Bacteria; phylum Acidobacteriota; class Terriglobia; order Terriglobales; family Acidobacteriaceae; genus JAMXLI01. The sequence goes on from JAMXLI010000278.1 coordinate 12,731, forward strand.
CCACTTCGGGCAGATTCCTGACCCAGGGGGCCTGGCGCAGGAGCTCAACCGCATGCCCGGCATCGTCGAGCATGGGCTGTTCCTCGACATGGCTGACGTGGCGCTGATCGGCAAGGGCAGCCAGGTCCTCGAGGTCCCCCGCGTGCCCGCGCGTGCGAGCTCGGTATGAGTCCGGGCATGCGCCTGGCCGGCAAAACAGCACTGATTACGGGCGGGAACTCCGGGATTGGCCGCGCCACCGCCCTGCTGTTCGCCGCCGAAGGCGCCGCGGTCACCCTGACCGGACGCGACCGGGAGCGCGGCGAGGGTGTGCGCGCCGAGATCGAGCGCTCCGGCGGCAAGGCCTTGTTTATTTCCTGCGACGTGAGCGTGGCACAACAATGCCGGCAAGCGGTGGAAGAGACGGTGCGCGCTTTTGGCCGCCTCGATATTCTCTTCAACAATGCCGGAGTGTTTTATCCCCACACCGCGCTCGATTGCAGCGAAGAAGAGTGGGACCGCCAGCTGGACATCAACCTGAAGGGCACCTTCCTGATGAGCAAGTACGCGCTGCCCCACATGATTGCGCAAGGCGGCGGGGTCATCGTCAACAACAGCTCGGGCTGGGGCGTGGTGGGCGGAGACGCAGCCGTGGCCTACTGCGCTTCCAAAGGCGGAGTCGTGTTGCTGACCAAAGCCATGGCCATCGATCATGGGCGGCAGGGAATTCGCGTCAATTGCATTTGTCCCGGCGACGTCGAGACTCCCATGCTGCCTGACGACGCGCGGCAGCGAGGCATGAAGTGGGAAGACTACCTGGCCGGGGCCGCCAATCGGCCCATGGGCAGGGTGGGCACGGCGGAGGAGATCGCCAAGTCAGTCCTCTTCCTGGCCTGCGACGAGTCCTCGTTTATGACCGGGGCCGCCCTGGTGGTAGACGGGGGCGGAACGGCGGACTGACATCGGGCCCTCACCTGGCCCATTCCGCATTACCTAAGTTGTACATTTCCGGAAACTTGCTTCCGGAGGCTTACATCAAACCCGGTATAATGGAGCTACTTCCGCCGAAAGGTGCCGTTCAGTCCAGTTTCCGAGCCATCCATGTCTAAAGCCATCAAGTGGTCTGTGATCATGCTTTCGCTGGCGGCCGTGCTGTTTGTCGCGGCCGGCAGCCTGGTTGTGCGCGCCTCCAGCAACGACGGCGCCTATCGCCAGATCGGGGTGTACAGCGAGGTGCTCTCGCGCATCCGCAGCGAATACGTCGAAGAACCCAACATGGCTTCGGTGACCGACGGCGCGCTGCATGGGCTGCTGGAATCGCTGGACGCCAACTCCAGCTACCTGTCGCCCGAGCAGTACAAGGCCTTCAAGGCCCATCCCAAGACGGGCAAGGCGGACATCGGGGCCGCCGTCTCCAAGCGCTTCGGCTACGCGGCGGTGATCGCCGTCATTCCGGGCGGGCCGGCCGAGAAAGCCGGCGTGCAGAATTCCGACATCATCGAGGCCATCGAGAGCAAGAGCACGCGCGACATGTCGCTGGCTGAAATTCACGAAATGCTGGCCGGGCAGCAGGGCTCGACCGTCAGCGTCTCCGTAGTGCGGGCGCGCCGCGCCGAGCCGCAGAAGATCAGCATCACCCGCGATGTGGTGCCCATCCCGGCGGTGACCGAGCGGGAGATGCCCGACGGCATCGGCTATCTCAAGACCGACACCCTGGTGAAGGGCAAGAGCCAGGAGATTGCGAACAAAATCAAGGCTCTGGAGAAGCAGGGCGCCAAGAAGCTGCTGCTCGATCTGCGGAATTGCGCGGAGGGCGACGAAGACGAGGGCGTTGCCGTGGCCAACCTCTTCCTCAACCACGGCACGATCGGCTACGTGCAGGGACAAAAGTATCCCCGCAAGGTCTTCAACGCTGACCCGCAGAAGGCCATCACCCGCCTGCCGCTGGTGGTGCTGGTGAACCGGGGCACGGCCGGGCCGGCCGAAGTTGTGGCCGCCGCCATCCAGGACAACGGCCGCGGCGATCTGGTGGGCGATAAGACGTTCGGTGTGGGCTCGATTTCCAAGGTCATCGAGGTCCCTGACGGGTCCGCGCTCATTCTGTCGGTGGCCAAGTACTACACGCCCGCGGGCAAGGCCATTGCAGACGCCGCGGTCACTCCCAACATCGTGGTTGCCGATAACGACGATGACTCGGCGCTGCCGGATGACGAGGACAATGCCGCACCCAGCGACCAGGAAAAGAAGGTCGAGCAGCCCAAGGAAGATCAGCAACTGCACAAGGGCATTGAGGTCCTGGAAAATCGCAAACCCGCCTAGCAGCCGGCTTTGAAGACCCGGAGACGCAGCGCGCTGCGTCTCTTTTCTTTTGGGGAACCATGCTCCACGAGCACAGGGCTTGCCCTCGCGCGTTAGCTGACGACCGGTGATAGGTTTTCGGGGGCTGCGGCTGGCTTCAGTTAGGCTTGCGCGATTTGGACGTAAGCCGGTGCAGCTCGAAAAGCTCTTCGCTCGCGGCGCTCATGCGCTCCAGAAACGAGCGTGCTTCATCGTCCTCGCTAGAGTTCGACCGGCGCTGCAGCGCATCGCGGAGCTTCTGACCAAAATCCGAGTCGTTGTCCACCACCTTGAAGTAGAACCATAGGAAGTGGCGCATCTGGTCGAGCGCTGCCCGCAAGGTCTGCAGGGATTCGAGCGTGACCACTTCCGCCAGGCGGTCGAGCTCAGGGTCTTGCTGCGGCTGGATGGCCGCCCAATTCAACTCCTGCTGGATGGCGCGCAGGTCTTCGGTGACGCGTTGAATCCGGGCATTCATGTCGTCCATGGTTGCGGGGCCCTCGTTTCGGCAAGCCGAATCTGTACCTTCTCACCCGGCTGGGGCGGCAGCCAGATGTCCCTCGGACATGCCTCTTGGGTACTCTGGGAACGGGTAACCCACGCGGGATGACTAACGTGCGCGCGCATCGCAGTCGCGGAGAGGCTGGGGCTCGCAGGCGCGTTTTTACCGGAATCACCGCGAACGCGAGCCCAGGCACGATCGAACTCGATCTCCCCACCCCCGCGTTACAACCAATCCGCGTAGGAAAGTCGCGGCACCCGTGCCCGCCGCGCAGGCGCCAGCGGCTTGCCCTGCGGGGCGCTCATGCTACAACTAGCCATGGCTTCCGCCGCGCCACGCGCGCCGTCTCTAGCCCGCAGCATCGGGCGATGGAGCGTTGCCGCTTTGATGATCAACTCCATCATCGGCAGCGGCATCTTCGGACTTCCCTCGATCATTGCACGCGAACTGGGTCCCGCGGCCGTGCCGGCGTGGATTGCGGCCGCCGCCTTTGTCGCAATTATCATCGGCTGTTTCGCAGAGGCCGCGTCGCGCTTCACCCAGCCTGGCGGGCCCTACCTGTACGCGCGCGCGGCCTTCGGCCGCCTGCTCGGCATCTGGACAGGATGGCTGACCTGGGCCGTGCGCTTGGCCGCCGGCGCCGCGGCCGCCAACCTGTTTGTCATCTATCTGGGAGAATTCTGGCCGCAAGCCACCGCCTTCCCCGAGCGCATTGTGGTGCTCGCCCTGCTGATTGGGACGGTCACCGTGGTCAACTACCGCGGGGTCCACGGAGGAACGCAGCTCAACAATGTTTTTACCGTGGCCAAGCTCCTGCCCTTGCTGCTCTTCATCGTGGTGGGCGGGGTGTACATCGTAGCCAGGCATCGTTCTGTTCCCATCGGCTTCGCGCACGCCCCGGCAGCCTCCTGGGTTGACGCCTTTCTCCTGCTGGTCTTCGCCTATGGGGGATTCGAGGGCGGCCTGCTGCCCATGGGCGAGGCCAAAGACCCGCGGCGCGACGCTCCCTTCGGCCTGGGCGCCGCGCTGGTCACCTGCGCGCTGGTTTACACGCTGGTGCAGGGAGTGGTGATGGGAGTGCTGCCGCAGGCATCCCTGAGCGATCGTCCCCTGGCCGCGGCAGCGCGGCTGCTGCTGGGAGGCGCGGGCGCGAGTTTCATGAGCGTGGGCGCGCTCCTCTCGGTGTACGGCTATGAGACCTCGATGATGCTCAACACGCCAAGACTGACCTTCGCGCTGGCGGAGCAGGGCGATTTTCCTCGTGTCCTTGCCGCCGTGCACCCGCGCTTTCGCACTCCTTACGTTTCCATCATCGCTTTCGCGGTTCTTCTGTTTCTGCTGGCGGTGAGCGGAAGCTTCCAATGGAATGCGATCCTCTCGGCGATCGCTCGTATCTTCTACTACGCGATCGTGTGCGCGGCGGTGCTCGAATTGCGCCGGCGCGACCCCGCTGAAGCGCGCTTTCGCCTGCCCGGCGGCCCGGTCCTGCCGGTGCTGGGCGTGCTCCTCTCGCTGGTGCTGGTAGTGGGCATCCGCCGCGCCTCGTTCCTGGTGCTGGCGCTGGTGTTTGCGGTATCGCTGCTGAATTGGTGGTGGGTACGCGGCCGCGTGGCGGGCGAACTCGATTGATTTCTTGTTTCGCGCGGAAGAGCGATGTTAGCCTACCTTCCCTTATGACGTGGCGGCTCCCCTGGTTGGTCCTCCTCCTGGCCGCCGGACCCTTGTTGGCCCAGGTCCCGGCTCCCGCAAACGGCAGCAACGACGGCAACAATGGCGCAGTTCTCGTGGAGAAAAACGTGGCAGTGCCCATGCGCGACGGAGTGGTGTTGCGCGCAGACGTGCTGCGCCCGCGAGGCCAGGGACGCTTCCCCACGCTCGTCTACCGCACACCCTACGGCAAGCACAATGCGCTCGGCGAATTTGTTATCTTCCGCCGCGCCGCCGAACGCGGCTATGCGGTCGTCGCCCAGGACGTGCGCGGCCGCTACGCTTCCGCCGGCGAGTTCTCTGCCTACCACCAGGAAGGCGCGGATGGATACGACACCATCGAGTGGGCGGCGCGCCAGCCCTGGTCCGACGGCAACATCGGAACCTTCGGCCTGTCCTATCCCGGCGCGGTGCAGTGGCTGGCCGCGGTCGAGGCGCCGCCCCACCTCAAAGCCATGGTGCCGGCCATGACGTTGTCCACGCCGCGCCAGTTCTTCTATTCCAGCGGCGCCTGGGACATGTCGTGGATCGAGTGGATCTGGAACAACATCGCGCCGGACGCGCGCGTGAAGAAAAATCTCCCCGGCCCGCGCACCGAGCCCGAGGCCCTCGCGCAATGGGAGCAGAAGCACGAAAGCTTCGAGCGCGCGTTGCCCCTGCAATCGCTCGAGCCCTTGCGCCAGGTCGCTCCCTATTACTTCCAGTGGCTGGATCATCCACCGGACGATTCCTGGTGGAATTGGGCCGAACTGCGCGACAAGTATGACCGCGTCAGTGCTGCTGTGCTGAACCTCTCCGGCTGGTACGACGAAGATTATGGGCCTGAGGGCGCAACCACCAATTTTCTGGGGCTGCTGGCGTCACGCCGGAGCGCCGGCGATCCACGCACGCAGTTGCTGATCGGGCCATGGATCCACGGGGTGGAAGAGACCGGGATCACGCACTCCGGAGAGCGCGAGTTTGGCCCGGCCGCCCGCCTGGATTACGACCAGGTTGTTCTCGCCTGGATGGACCACTACCTGCGCGGGGCCGCCAATGGCGTGGAGCGCCAGGCCGCGGTGCGCCTGTTCGTCATGGGCGATAACCGCTGGCGCGACGAGCCGTCCTGGCCTCCCCCTGCCGCTCGCGGCACTTCGTTTTACCTGGCCGGCGGTGGGAAGAGCGTGCGCGGCAAGCTCCAGCCGGTGGCGCCCGCGGACGAGCAGGTGAGCGTGTTCACTTCCGATCCCGCCGACCCGGTTATCGATCCTTATGCCGGACGCCTGGGCGCGCACGATTATCGCGACCTGGCACGCCGCTCCGACGTGCTGCTTTTTGACAGCGAGCCCTTGGCCAAAGATCTCGAGGCGCTGGGGCCGGTCACCGCTGAAATCTATACGGCGTGCGACTGCCCCGATTTCGACCTGTGGGTTCGCCTGCTGGACGTAGGGCCGGACGGCACGGCTTTCAACCTGATGAGCCCCGGGTCGGACGTGCTGCGCGCCAGTTACCGCGACCCGGCGCACCGTGCCCTGCTCACTCCGGGTGAGGTGTACAAGCTGGTGCTGCCCAACATGCGCACCGGGAATGTGTTCAAGGCCGGACACCGCATTCGCGTGCAGCTCTCGGCGTCGTTTTTCCCGGCTTTTTCGCGAAACCTGCAGAGCGGGGAGCTGGAGTCTACGTCGGCCAAAATGCGCGCGGCCAGCATTCGCATCTACCACGACACGGAGCACGCCTCGCGCCTGGTGTTGCCGGTGATTCCCCGATGAAAAACCCACTAGCGGTGAACGCGATGCGAGCGCTCCTTTGTGCCTCGGCAGCATGCTTTCTGGTTGTTCCGGCCGGGGCGCAACGCAAGCCCGTGCTCGGGCAGATCCAGCTTCCGCACCCGTACTACTACCGCGAGATGTACCTGCCGCAACTCACCACCGGGCCGAGCGCCGCCGCCTGGTCGCCTGATTCGAAGTCGCTCATTTATTCCATGGCGGGCTCGCTCTGGCGACAGGCCCTGGGAACTCACTCTGCGCAACAGCTTACCGCCGGTCCCGGCTACGACTACCAGCCCGATTGGTCGCGCGACGGGCGCTGGGTGGCGTACGTCTCCTATCGCGGCAATGCCATGGAACTGCATGCGCTCGACCTGCAATCGGGGCGCTCGACGCAGCTCACCAGCGGCGGCAACGTGAACCTGGAGCCGCGCTTTTCGCCCGATGGCAAGCGCATCGTCTTCGTCTCCACCGCCTACAACGGCCGCTTCCACATCTTTACCGGGGACTTCCACGAGGGCGCCCTGGCCAATTTGCAGCGCATCACCGGTGAGACCCGCAGCACGCTGCCGCGTTACTACTACAGCGCCTTTGATACCGAGATCAGCCCAACGTGGTCGCCCGACGGAAGGGAAATCGTCTTCGTCGGTAACCGCGGGCACATTTACGGCAGCGGCGGCTTGTGGCGGATGAAAGCGGAGCCCGGCGCGCCCGCCCGCGAACTGCATTACGAAGAGACCACCTGGAAGGCGCGCCCCGACTGGTCGCCCGACGGGAGGCGGTTGGTGTACGCATCCTACCTGGGGCAGCAATGGCACCAGTTGTGGTCCCTGCCTGCCGAGGGCGGTTTCGCGATTCCACTTTCGTATGACTCGCTGTCGGAATTTGGACATCCGGCTAACCAACTGCGGCGCGGTTACGACAACATCAATCCGCGGTGGTCGCCGGACGGGAAATACATCGCCTTTATCTCCAATCGCGAAGGCAACACGGCGCTCTGGGTGCAGGAAGTAGCCGGCGGTTACCAGTGGCCGGTCACCGTCCCCGATTCATCTCCGCCCGGCGCCAGCAAAATGCCCCACGAACGCCGTTATCTCAATCCGATGGGGCAATTGTCGATCCACGTTGTCGGCCCTGACGGCGGGCCCACCCCGGCCAGGATTGCCGTGCGCGGCAGCGATGGCCGTGCCTATGCGCCCGACAGACTCTGGATGCACGCTGATGACAGCTTCGATCCCGGCCAGCCGGAGTTCGAGGCGCACTACTTCCACGCTCCCGGCCAGGCGCAGTTGGCGCTGCCCGCCGGCGAAGCCACAGTCGAAGTGACCAAGGGCCTGGAGTACGCGGTACGCGTCAGTAAAGTGCGGATTGCGGCCGGCGAAACCACGGAATTGAATGTCCGCCTGGAACCGCTGGAGGGAGTGGCAGCGGCTGCCGGCGGCTTCACTCGCGGGGAGGCGCGTTGGGCTTCAGCCGACCTGCACGTGCACATGAACTACGCCGGCACGTACCGCAACACGCCCACGCACCTGGCGGAACAAGGCGAAGCCGAGAACCTGGCCTTGATTGAGGACCTTGTGGTCAACAAGGAACTCCGCTTCCCCGACATCGCCTACTTTCGCACGGATCCGGATCCTGCCTCCAACGCGCGCATCACCCTCACCCACAACCAGGAGTTCCACACCAGCTATTGGGGCCACCTCGGGCTGCTGCACCTCGCGCGCAATTTCCTGCTGCCCGGCTACGCCGGATATCCCGATACTTTCGCGGCCAGCCTGGTTCCAACCAACGTCGATGTTGCCGACCTGGCGCACGCGCAGCAAGGCGTGGTCGGCTACGTCCATCCTTTCGAAAGCGTTCCCGATCCCAGGGGTACTGATCCGCTGACCAACGAGCTGCCGGTGGATGTCGCGCTGGGCAAGGTGGATTACATCGAGGTGTTGGGCTTCAGCGACCACAAGAGCACGGCGGAGGTCTGGTACAAGCTGCTGAATTGCGGGTTCCACCTTCCCACGGGCGCGGGCACAGACGCGATGGCGAATTTCGCTTCGTTGCGCGGGCCCGTAGGACTCAACCGCGTCTATGCGGAACTTACGCCCGGTCCCTTCAGCCACGAAAAATTCCTCGAGGCCTTGCGGAGCGGCCGCACTTTCGCCAGCAATGGCCCCCTGCTGGGATTTTCCATGGCCGGGGAGGGGATTGGAGGCGAACTGAAGCTTGCCCAACCGCAGCCGGCGGTGAAATTCACGGCCTGGCTTCGTTCCATTGCGCCGGTAGACCACCTGCAGGTAGTTTGCGATGGCGAAGTAGTGCGCGACTTGCCGCTCACGGGAGACCGCACGCGCGCCGATGTCTCCTCGACTCTGCCCATCAACCGCAGCGGCTGGTGCGTCCTGCGCGCCTGGAGTGAGCGACCCGAGCACCCCGTTCTCGACCTCTATCCCTACGCCACTACCAGCCCGATTTATGTCAGCGTTGCCGGCGCGCCTGCACGCTCGCCACGCGACGCGGACTATTTCGTCGCCTGGATTGATCGCCTGGTCCAGGCCGCAAACGGGTTTACGGATTGGAACACGCCCGCGGAAAAGCAGTTGGTCCAGAAACAACTCTCGGACGCGCGCGCGGTGTTCGCGGCGCTGTTGCATTGATCCGGGAAGCGCTCTCAAGCCCGCCGAGGGGGCGGCCCTTCAGTGGGTGTAAGGCCTCATCGTGCTCATGAAAAGAGCCAGCCCGGCGCGTTGGCGGAGCTCGTTGAGGATTGCCTGGGCCGCATTCTGATACGTGCGGGTGGGGTCGGGGGGCGAAGGGTCGGCCCAGACTGCGTCGTAAATGATCTGCGCCGCCTCTCGCGTCTCGATGGACAAGGCCGCTTCAATTCGTTCCAGCCGCTGTTTCAACTCGCTGTAGCAGCTGCGGCATACGGCGGCGGGCTCGGCTTCATCGTCGTGCTGCCCGATGACGCAGCGCACGACCGGAGCGGTGTAAATCTCCCCTACCTTGGAGAGAGCACTCTCGGCGAACAACGGCTCGTCCTCGTCGGAGCCGGGCAGGATCTCGGCATGAGGAAGCTCTGCGCGGTGCGCGATTTCCTCTTTGAGCACGCTCGACGGCCGCATGATTTCCTGCTCGCCGGCAGCCACTCGGTCCGGGCACTGGCAGTACGGGCACACATTCAGGTCGGCAGCGTAATAGGCCTGGCAGCGGGCGCAAGGCAGGCCGTACCCCACTCGCTTTGGTTCGGCAACAGTCTGGTGGTCGGCCGCAGTTGGAGGTGGCGTAATGCGGTTTTGATCCATAGTGCCCTTCCTGGAACGAGGCGCCTAGCCGATTGTTGGCTGCATTACTGCATTCCCTACACCAAAGCGAGCTGCTGAAAATAAAGGATTTGCCGAAGAACCAAGGCAGTTAATCGTCTCAGCATGAGACGTGAGACCGGCTTTTGTGCCCGGCCGGCCGCTGCTGTCTCAAATTGCCTCTCACCCCAGTACCGGGATTTTCAGCAGTACAATACTGGACTTACGTTGCGGGAGTGTTATGGGAGTTGCTGCATCGTTGGTGCCGATCGAAGCCCTGGTAGAGGGGCTGCAAAGTCTGGAAGAGTCTGCTTTCAATGAGCTGGACCGGGTGCGAACTTTGCTGCGCGACCGCCCGGTGGAACCAGCTTCTCTGGAAGCGTATCTGTTCTGGGACAGCCAACACTACACCCGTAACCTGATTGATAAAACACCGCTTTACGAGCTGCTGGCCATCTGCTGGGAGGTGGGGCAGGTCAGCGCCATTCACAATCATCGCGGCCAGAATTGCTGGATGGCGGCTCCCGTGGGCAAGCTCCAGGTGCAGAACTATCGCGTTCTGCAGCAAGATCTGCGGGCGGGCACCTGCAAGGTGGTGAAGTCGGACCTCCTCGTCATGGACCGGGAGCACCCTTGCGCCGTGGATCCGGGCGAGCCCGTGCATCGAGTGCAGAATCCCAGAGAATGGCGGCAGCGGGCGGTCAGTTTGCATGTCTATTCCCGCCCCTTTGACACCTGCGACGTGTACTCCGAGGAGCAGCAGAGCTGCGGGACGATAGGCCTGAGCTACACGTCCATCCGGGGCACGGTTGTCGCCTGAGCTTCAGCGAAGCAACTCCCTTTTCGCTGCTGATTGCAGCGGGGCAAGGCGCCATTGACTAGCTGGTACACGTTCTATAACGTGGGAGAGAACACACGCGGAGGTACTCATGTTTGAAGGTTTATTCCAGCCCATGCACCTGCTGGTTATTTTCTTTATTGCGCTGCTGGTGTTCGGTCCCAGAAAACTGCCCGAGTTGGGCAAGGGCATCGGCGAAGGGCTGCGCGCTCTGAAAGAGGGGATGCGGGACTCCCAGCCGAACTCCGCCGCCAACACGACCAGCAGCACGGATCAGCAGACCAAGAGTTAGCGGCTCGCCGGAGCCCGCTTCAGCCCGGGGATGGCCTCGTCTCTCGCGCCCTCGGCTGCATTTCAATCTCTCCCCGGTTCAGATATCTTGTCGCACGCCATGACTCGGCCCACCCGCGACGGTTCTCTCCAGCTTTCTTCGACGGAAACGGAACAGCTGGGACGCGAAGTGCTTGACATGCTCCTGGCCCACGTCCGTGACGTGCGGCAACGTCCCGTGACCACCACGCTCCCCGGATCGCAGCTTGCGGAGCGTTTTGACCTTGGGCTGCCGGAAGAGCCCACGCCTATTCCCGCGGTAATGGAGCAGGTGCGCAACGACGTCTTCGGCACGATCATGCACCAGGACCATCCCCGCTGCTTCTCGTTTATTCCCGGTCCGAGCAACTTCGTCAGTGTTCTGGCTGACGCCCTCGCGTCCGGCTTCAACGTTATTTGTTCAGACTGGCTGGAGGCGGCGGGGCCAGGGCAGGTGGAACTGGTCACGCTGGATTGGCTGCGCCAGTTGTGCGGCCTGCCGGCAGGCGCGGGCGGCCTGTTTGTCAGCGGCGGTTCCATGGCCAACCTCACGGCGATGGGGGTGGCGCGGCACCGTAAACTCCAGGACGACGTCAGCCGGGCAGTGATCTATTGCTCCGACCAGACCCATTCTTCAGTGTCGCGAGGGCTGCGGGTGCTGGGGTTTGCGCCGGAGCAGACCAGGGTCATTCCTTCGGACGAGGAGTACCGCCTGCCGTTGTCGGGGCTGGAGGCCGAAGTTGCCCGCGATCGCGCCGCGGGAAGGCGTCCTTTTTGCGTAATCGCCAACGTCGGCACCACTAACACCGGCGCGGTGGACCCGCTCGACGATTTGGCCGTTTTTTGCCGCGCCCAGGATCTTTGGCTGCACGCCGATGGCGCCTACGGCGCTGCCGCGGTACTTTGCCCACAAGCACTTGACGCGCTACGCGGGCTGGGCGAGGTTGACTCTCTAACCATTGATCCGCACAAGTGGCTGTTTCAGCCCTATGAGATGGGTTGCGTGCTGGTGCGCAACCTGGACTGGTTACGCGAGGCTTACCACGTGCGCGCCGAGTACCTGAATGAAGTGCACGATATGTCGCAGGAGGTACATTTTTGCGATTATGTTATTCAACTTACCCGTGGCTTCAGGGCGTTCAAGCTCTGGATGTCGCTGAAGATTTTCGGTTTGCGGGCTTTTCGCGAGGCGGTGGAGCGCGGCATCCGGCTGGCGGAGTTTGCCGAGTCGCAGTTGCGCGCCTCCTCCTGCTGGCAGGTAACCACGCCGGCGCAGTTGGGCATTGTGACCTTCCGCCTGCGGGCAGGCGGGGCTCCTGCGGAGGACGATCACCTTACTCACAAGCTGGTTCGAGCGCTATTGCAGGATGGTTACGCGTCCATCACCTCGACGCGCTTGCGCGGAAGGTTTGTACTGCGCCTGTGTACGATCAACCCGCGCACCACTGAGGCCGACATTCGCGGCACTCTTGCACGCCTCGAGGAACTGGCGGCTCGGCTTGCGCCGCTTCCGCGTAGGGATTTGGCCTGACGCCCCCGCAATGCCTGCAGGCGACCGCGTTCCTTCCTTAGAACCCGCTGTTCAGTGCTTTGTCGGGAACTTCGTCTTTCATTAGTCAGCGTGGTACCCGACGGTTGCAAATTTGCTTGCACGAAACCAGAAACAACATACAATCGGCGCGTGCGTACCCAACACAACAGCAAACCAGTTAGTCGCCAGCGCCTCTGGCAGAAACAACAAGTTGCTTTGGGACGTTGCGCCATCTGCGGCAACAAGCGTCCGTCCGACCTCAAGATTCTGTGCCGCCGCTGCCAGGACAAGGCCAACGAACTGCACATGCGGCTGTACTACGCGTCCAAAGAACGCCGCTAGCGAAGGAGCGCGGCGGCCTTTGCATTTCTTTCCGCGTACCCCCTGACGCGCATTTCCCAACCCACGATTATTGCGGCTGTGCTGCCAGCTGCGGATCCACCACCGTTGGAGGATTGAGTTCGCGCTGCCGTTGCCGTCGCTCCTGCTCCATGATCCGGGTGGAAGCCTGCAATTCCTGTTTCGCCTCCGGCAAGCGCCCTAAACGGCGCAACGCCTGTCCTTTCATGTAATGAAGGTTGGCGCTGTCCTGAATGCGGCCGGCCGCCTCCAGCGCCTCAATCTCCGCGCGGTAATCCTCCTTCTTCTGGTACAGCTTCGCGAGCCCCAGGTAGGAACTCACCAGGTGCGGGTCGCGCCTGACGGCCTCGCGGTAGCTGCGCTGGGCTTGAAGATCGTCGCCCAGGTATTCATAGGTATCGCCGAGCTGATCGTAGTTGTAGGCCAGGTCGGGCTCGATGGCGATGTCTTTGAGAAATTCGTCGCGCGCCAGTTGATACTGCTGCTGTTTCAGGTAAGCCGAGCCCAGGGTGAAGTGCAGGAAGGGCAAGCGTGGGTTTTGTGAGGCCGCGCGCTGGAGCTCCTGCACAGCGCGGGCATATTCCTCGCGGTTCAGGTAGGCCTTACCCATCAGTAGGTGAAATTCGGGCGCGTCATTGCCGATTGCCACCAACCTTCCCAGGGCGCGTTCCTCGACGGCGGGGAGCTTCGCTTTATGCGCAGCAATACCGAGAACATACAGGTAGTTGAGATCATAGGACTCCTGCTCGAAGGCCGGCTCCAGGGCCTGCACCACCCGCGCGTAGTCGGCGGTGAAGAGGTAGCAGAGGCCGAGGAGATAACGGGCCTGCACTGCATCAGGCTGGTCGCGCACGACGGAGGCCAGGGGCGGAATGGCTGAGCGAAAGTCGTTCTGGTGGTAATAGGCCAGCCCAATGTTCAAGCGGATGCCGGGCACCTTGGGAGCGAGCTTCTCCGCGGCATGCAGCTGCCGCAGGGCCGCCGGCCACTGTTTCCGCCGCATGTACACCACCCCCAGGTTGGCAAGAGCGCCGGGATCGCGAGGATTGTGGGCCAGCACTTCCCGAAACGCCCGCTCCGCCGTGCTGAGATTGCCGCTCGCCAGGGCCGCTTCTCCCTCCTGGTACGCTTGCCGCACGCTTCGCTGGGGTGCGGCCGTCGGCGCTGTCCCGGCTGCCCCGGCGCCCACGGCCAGGAGCAAGATCAATATCCAAAGCAGAGGCATCGTTTCATCCTATTCCTCGCCGTTAACCGCGGCGCTACTCCCATTGAAGCGATTTAATAAATCGTTTATCTTAGGCGCATTTTTGGGGTAACTGTGTCCGCTCAACCGCCGCTTTCCGGGGAAGCAGTCCTGGGACCGTTTCGCCACCTGATGCAGAAGGAGATCTACGAGCAGCCGGCGGCGATTCTGGAAACCATCCAGCGCCACGTGCAGGGCGACCTTATTTTTCCCGCGGAACTACATCCGGTGGAGAACGCCCTGCTGGGGTTCAAGAAAATCATCATTGCTGCCAGTGGCTCGAGCCGGCACGCCGGGCTGGCCGGCGAGATCATGATTGAGGACCTCTCCGGCGCCGCCGTGGACGTAGAGTACGCCAGCGAATACTGCTACCGGTCCACGCACTCCACCGGGGATCCCATCGTGCTGGTGATCACGCAGTCGGGAGAGACTGCCGACACGGTAGCGGCGCAGCGCGAGGCGCAGGCCCGCGGGGCCAAAACCATCGCGATTGCCAACGTGGCGGATTCCACCATTGCGCGCGAAGCCAGCGCCGGCCTGCTCACCTTCGCCGCTCCCGAAGTTGCCGTGCCTGCCACGAAGAGCTTTACCACGCAACTGGTAGTGCTGTATCTGCTGGCTCTGTTTCTGGCGCGCAAGCGCGGCCGCATGACCTCCGAAGTGATCCGTTCACATCTCCAGCGTCTGCTCCAGGTTCCCGGCATGCTGGAACAGGCGCTTCCGCAATGGGACCAGCAGGCGGCTGCTTTCGCGGGGCGCTGCCATGAGGCGAAAACATTTCTCTACCTCGGTCGCAGCGTGCACTACGCCATTGCCCGCGAGGGCGCTCTCAAGCTGAAGGAGATTTCCTATACCCACGCCGAAGGGTACCCCGTGGGCGAGTTGCGGCACGGTCCCAACGCACTGGTGGACGAGCGCGTACCGCTGGTGGTGCTGGCGACATGCGACCGCAGCGATCCGGATTCGCTGCTGCGCTACCACAAGACGGTGTCGCTGCTGCGCGACCTGAAATCGCAGGGCGCCAAGTTGTTAGTGCTGGCCAGTGAGGGCGACCTGGAAGCCGAACTCCTGGCCGACCACGTCTTTTTCGTGCCGGCAGCGTCGGAACTGGTTCTGCCCGTGCTGGAGGTGGTCCCGCTGCAGCTGTTTGCTTATCACGTGGCCGTGCTGAATGGCTGCGACGTGGACCATCCCAGGAACCTGGTGAAATCGGTGGTGCGGGAGTGAAATCCGCCGCAGAGGCGGGCAGCGGGGTTATCATCGCCTGAACCGGAATCTGCAAAATTCGCGCCCTTTGCCCGCCGCCGCGCGGGACTACGAACCCGTCGCCATGGTCACCATTCGCGATGTTGCCAAAAAAAGCGGATTCTCCCCGACGACGGTGTCTATCGTCCTCAGCAATGCGCCCCTGGCGCGCTATATTCCAGCCGAGACCAAGCAGCGCATCGAAAAGGTAGCCAAGCGCCTGGGCTACCGGCCCAACTCGTTCGCGCGCGCGCTGCGCAGCCGCCGTAGCCATGCCGTGGGGGTGATGGTCTTCGATATGACGGATCCCTACTGCACGCTCATCCTGCGCGGGATCGAGAGTTCGCTGTACCAGGCTTCCTACCTCCCTATTCTCACGGACGTGCATAACGAGCGCAGTCGCTTCGAGCGCTACCTGGAAATGCTGCTCGACCGCCGCGTCGAAGCGTTGATCGTGCTGGCCAATTGGCTGTTTCTCGACATTAACCTGCTGGCCGACCTGGAAAAGAGCCGCATTCCCACCGTGATGATTGGCCGCGAGCTGCGGGCCGAGGCCATCAGTTCGGTGGTGGTGGATAACGAGCTGGGCGCGCGCACCGCCCTCGACCACTTGTACTCGCTCGGCCACCGCAAAATTGCTTTCATCCGCGGGCCCAAGATGCTCACCGACAGCGCCCCGCGCTGGAAAGGGATCCGCAGCTTCGCCCACTCGGCCGGGCTCGAGCTGGATGCCGAGCTGATCGTGGACCTGCCTGAATCGCCCCAGGCCCTCTCCAGTTTCGAGGCCGGCTACCAGCTCACGGAGGAGCTGCTGTTGCGCAAACGGCCTTTTACCGCGCTGCTGGCGTTCGACGACATGACCGCGTTCGGCGCCATTCGCGCGCTGTCGAAAGCCGGAATTCGCGTGCCGGAACAGTGCTCGGTCATCGGCTTCGACGATGTCGGACCGGCGGCGCTCTATACCCCATCTCTCACCACCGTCCGGCAGCCCATGGAGGCAATGGGCTCGATGGGGGTAAGCGTGATCCTGGATGGGATCAACCGGGCCCTGGAGAAAAAGGAGTTTGACACGGTGCACCACAAGCTGGCGCCGGAGTTGGTCGTCCGGGAGTCCACCCGCGCGCAGCAGTGAGAAAACAGTGGCGGCGGGCCGGCGGGGGCTTGACAGGCACATGGGAGCCGAGCATATTAATTCGATTTAATAAAAGGTTTCACCGGAACTCCCAGTGGGGGGGGAGCTCTCCGCGGGATCGCGGAGCCGCTTGCGGGAGAGTAGAAGGCGTGGGGACAGAAAATCGTTTGAAATCGCGGGGGGCCAGAAGCTCGTCCGCACGGACCTGAGTACGACGCCAGTTCACAAAGGAGTCGGGGTGATGAAATCCGCAATGGGTTGGGGCGCTGCTTGCCTCTCTGTTCTGCTTGTGAGTCTTCCTCTGATGGCGCAGGATACGGCCTCGCTGACGGGAACGGTCCGGGACCCCAGCGGCGCCAACGTGGCCAATGCCCAGGTTAAGGTGTCGAGCCCCGAGCGCGGTATCCAGCGCGCCACCGTCAGCAACGATACGGGCGACTGGCTGGTGCCCGCGCTGCCGCCCGGCTCCTACAATCTGGACATCTCCGCCCCCGGGTTCAAGGAATATCACGCCGCCGGAATTGTTCTACGCGTCGCCCAGAAGGCGCGCGCCGACGCCGCGCTGCAGGTGGGCTCCACCGCCACGGAGGTAACGGTGCAGGGCACCAACGTGGCGCAGGTGGAGACCCAGTCGTCCGAGCTCGCCGGCACGGTGACCGGAAAAGAAATCACCCAGCTGCAGCTGAACGGCCGCTCCTTTACTCAGCTGGTCACCTTGACGCCCGGCGTCAGCAACCAGACCGGTCAGCTGGAAGGCCAAGTGGGGATCACCGCGAACGTTTCCTTCAGCGTGAATGGCGGCCGCACCGAGTACAACAACTGGGAACTGGACGGCGGCGACAACATGGACAACGGCAGCAACACCTCGCTGAACGTCTATCCCAGTGTGGATGCCATCTCCGAGTTCCGCGTTCTGACCTCGAATTACGGCGCCCAGTACGGACGCAACGGCTCCGGCACGGTCGAGACTGAGATCAAGTCGGGCACCAGCCGCTTTCACGGCAGCGCGTATGAATTCGTGCGCAACGACGCCTTCAACGCGCGCAACTTCTTCCAGTCCGAGGTCCCGCCCTACAAGAAGAACGACTGGGGATACACCGTGGGCGGACCGGTGTACATACCCGGGGTTTACAACACCGACAAGCAGAAGACTTTCTTCTTTTTCTCGGAAGAGTGGCGTCGCGACCGCGTTCCCGGGCAGACGTTCAGCCAGCCCGTGCCGTCCGTAGCGGAGCGCAGCGGCAATTTCAGCGACCTGTGCCCCAATCCAACCACCGGGTCGTTCCTTGATTGCCCCATCAACCCGGCCACGAATACTTTCTTTCCCGGAAACCAGGTGCCGGTGGACCCGGCGGCGGGCGCGCTGCTCGGCATGATCCCGGAGCCGAACTCGGGCGTGCCCGGCAACGAGGTGTACAACGCCGCCCCTCCGCAGCCGACCAACTGGCGGGAGGAGCTTTTCCGCATTGACCATAACTTCAACTCGCGGTTCCGCGGGATGTTCCATTACATTCACGATTCCTGGGACACGGTTACCGCCACCCCGCTGTGGACCAATGCCGGCAGCTTTCCCTCGGTGCAGACCAATTTCATTGGACCGGCGGTGAGCATGGTGGCTCGTCTTACCGCCACGGCTTCGCCCACCCTGCTGAACGAATTCGTGATGAGCTACACCACCGACCACATCACCCTGCAGAGCACGGGCACGCCCGATCCCAATGCCTGGAAGCGTCCCGCCGGATTGCCCATGGGCGCGCTCTTTAATAACGGCTTTGGCGGAAAACTGCCCGGGTTCAGCGTTGGCGGCAATGCCGTGTATGGCAGCGGCGGCTTCGGCCAGGACCCCGGCTACATTCCCAACGGGCTTTACAATTCCAACCCGACTTACACCCTGCGCGACAACGTTAGCAAGAGCCTGGGCCGGCACAATCTTCAGTTCGGCGCCTATGCCGTGTTCGCGCAGAAAAATGAGCTGAGCGGCAACGATCCCAGCATCAACGGTTTCCTGACCTTCGATACCGGCTCGACGGTCAGCACCGGTAATGCCTTCGCGGACCTGCTCACCGGCCGTATCTCGTCGTTCCAGCAGCAGAGCTCGCAGCCCAAGTATTACAACCGCTACAAGATCGTCGAGCCCTACTTTCAGGACGACTGGCGGGTGAACGATCGCCTCACCCTGAACCTGGGCTTACGGCTGAGCCTTTTCGGCACCTACCGGGAACGCTACCACCAGGCCTTCAACTTCGATCCGCGGGCCTGGGACCCGGCGCGAGCGCCGCTGGTCGATGCGGATGGCTCGGTCACGGGGGTGGAGGGCGCCCTGATCCCAGGCACGGGGGCGCAATTCAACGGCATCGTGCAGTGCGGGGTGAACGGCGTCCCCGCCGGCTGCATGACCGGGCACTTGTTTAATCCCGCGCCGCGCGTGGGATTCGCCTTCGATCCCAAGGGCAACGGCAAAACGGCGATTCGCGGCGGCTATGGAATCTTTTTCGAGCACACCAACGGCAACGAGGCAAACTCCGAGGCGCTGGAGAACTCGCCGCCGCTGGTGCAGTCTCCGACCCAGTTCAACATTCTCGGCTACGCCAACATTGGCGGAAGCGCGTCGGGACAGCCGCTGGCCTTCCCCGCCAACATCATTTCCATTCCCACCAAGGCGATCTGGCCGTACTACCAGCAGTGGCACCTCGACCTGCAGCATGAGCTGGTACGCAATACCGTGCTCACGCTCTCGTACGTAGGCAGCAAGGGAACGCACCTGGGCAGGCAAGTGGACATGAACCAGATACCGCTGGTGCCGCTGTCAGCCAATCCTTACAAACCCGGCGAGCCCATCGGGGGCAATATTGATCCCACTACCGGCAGTCCTTCGCACGACGACTGTGGGACGGGCATGACGCCGAGCGGGGTTCTGGTGCCCGGCTACAATCCCACAGGTCTGCCGACGCCCGGTACTCCCGGCATGAATCTGTTCATTGCGTGCGGCAATGATCCCAACCCGTTCCGGCCGTTCCGCGGCTATGGTGACATCCGGCGGCTGGACGATGCGGCGTCCTCCACCTACCAGGCATTCCAGGCTTCGGCCCGGCACAACGTAGGCGGACTGCAGCTGAGCGTCGCCTACTCCTACAGCCATGCCATTGACGACTCCTCTTCCGGCGGCCAGTTCGGCGACGCTGGAATCCTGGACGCTTATCACCCTTCGGCGTTCCGGGCCTCCTCCAATTTCGATCAGCGGCATTTGCTCAACATCAGCTACGTCTACGACCTGCCCTTCTTCCGCAGCCCGGGCCTGGCGCACACCCTGCTGGGCGGCTGGCAGTACTCCGGCATCACCACCTGGCAGACGGGCGCGCCGTTCAGCGTGTACAACAACACACAATTTGCCGACAATGCCGGGTTGGGCAACGGCGTTGCCTCGGCGGCGGGGCAGTCCTACGCCGACCTGATCGGCGACCCGCGCGCCAACATTACGCAGGTCCCGGTCGAGGGCGCCGGCCCGCTGGTCTATAACCCGGCGGCCTTTGCGGCTCCGCGCGGCCTCACGCTCGGCGATTCCGGTCGCAATATACTGCGCAACCCCAGGCACACGAACTTCGACATGGCGCTGTTCAAGCATTTCGCCATCCGCGAGAGTGCGGGCCTGGAGTTCCGCGCCGAGGCCTTCAACATCTTCAATCACACGTCGTTCGGCCCCTTGGCCGGCGATGCCGGTTCAGCCGCGGGCAACGGATTCTCCTCGGGCACTGCGACCTTCAGCTGCTACGGCGGTCCGGCCAACTCCTCTGGAGACCCATCGTGCCTCTCCAACAACTTCCTGCACACAGCGACGGCCTACAATGCGCGTATTCTGCAATTGGGCCTGAAACTGCTGTTCTAGAACCCACGAAGGCCCGGCCCGCATAGGCCGGGTCTTTTCTTTCCTGAGCGCGGTTTCCATCCTTGCCGGGCTTCTTGCCATCTGAATGACGGTGAGTCCAGGGCTGCAGATCGTCTGGCTGATGGTGATGGCCATTCCCATCGCCTGCATCAGCTGGACGGTCACGCATGAAGACATTTTTCGCGAGCCCCGCGAGTACTGTGCCCAGCGCAGCCGCAGCGCGAGCAGCGTCTTCACCCGCAAGTGCTTTTACCTGTTTACCTGCGAATACTGTTTCAGCCACTACGTGACAGCGTTGTTTCTGGTGATCACTCGCTACAGGCTGCTCTACATGGATTGGCGTGGATACCTGATAGCGGGCTTTGCGCTCGTGTTCGTGGCGAACTTCTATATGGGTGTGTTCGGCAAGGTAAAGCTGGAGGTTCGGCGTGAGCGCGTCGAGCTCAAACAGGTGGAGCAGGAAGTGAAGCGCGAGCAGAACGGTCCCGGCGAGAACGTGCGCCCCGCGGCCTGAAGCCGCTCCCCGCCTAACGTGCTAACGGCAGCAGACTCAGCAGAATTTCTGACTAACCCTGTCCCCCCTCGGCTTGGCGCCGCTCAGAACCGCTACAATCGCATTCTCCGAATAAAGTCTGCTGCCCACCGGAGGAGCGCGATGGACCAGGACCTGCAAACCACGATGTCGCTTCTCGCCCGCACCCCGGCCGCTCTCGCCGCCCTGCTGCGCGACCTGCCGGAAGCCTGGACCCACAGCAACGAGGGCGAGGGCACCTGGAGCGCCTTTGACATCATGGGCCACCTGATTCACGGTGAACGCACGGATTGGCTGCCACGGACAAAATGGGTGCTGCAAGTGGGCGAGAGCCGCCCTTTTGAACCTTTTGATCGCACCGCGCAGGCGAGGGCCAGCCAGGGTAAGTCGCTGGCCCAGCTCTTGGATGAATTCGCCGGCTTGCGGGCCGAAAACTTGGCTGCACTGCGGGCCATGAATCTGCGTCCATCCGACCTGGAGCGGCGCGGCCTGCATCCCGCCCTGGGTACCGTCACCCTGTCGCAACTGTTGGCCACCTGGGCAGCTCACGACCTGACCCATCTGCACCAGCTGGCCCGGGTAATGGCCCACCAATATCGTGGCGCGGTGGGTCCCTGGAGCGCGTATCTGGGAGTGCTGCAGTGCGCCGGGCACAGCTCCCCTTAAGGGATTCTCGTAACCGGCGCAGCGGCGCCGCCGCTCGGGCGTCAAGGTCCGCCGGGACTGAGCGCGGGCCTATAAGTTTTCGGCAAACGCGCGCAGGCGCTGTTTGAAGCTTGCCGCATCCTCCCAGAAGGCCGCGTGTCCCGCGTTCGCCATGCGGTGAACTTGAGCGTGCGGAAGGCCCCGTTTGTGCTGGTCCAGGGCGGAGATCTTGACGATCCGGTCATCCGCGCCGTGTGTAATCAGCATGGGCTTGCGCAGCCTGGGAAGCAGGTCGTCATTGTCGAAGGCGCGCGAGAACAGCGCCTGGCGGACATACGGTGGCACCCACAAGTTGTAGCCCAGCATCAGGTACAGGTCCGCGGCGGTGGGCTCCTGGACAAAGCACAGGCGCAGCAGCGCTTCCATCGCGCGCGTACTTTCTTCCACATCCGTGGCAAAGAAACCGGGCACCAGGCTCAGAAA
>JAMXLI010000279.1 GCA_024281115.1 Terriglobales bacterium
TCGTCGAGGCGAGCGCCTTACACCTCGGCGTGGACATGATGCCGTTGATCTTTTCGCGGACGGTGAACGTGCGCTCTCTCACCTTGACCGAGCCGCAGGTGAAGTTGCTGCGTTCCGCAAATGGGCGCTGGAATTTCTCCAGCCTGGGACAAAGCGCCTCGGGGCGCGCACCGGCGAGCGGGCGGCCGTCAGCCGCTCCCCAGGTCAGTGTTGGACAGCTCAAGGTCTCGAACGGCCGCATCATCATTGGCTCGGCAGGCAAGCGGACGCAAAACTATGAAGCGGTAAACCTGACTGCCAAGAACCTGTCGTACACGACGGCATTTCCCTTTACGCTGGAGTTGAAGACGCCGGGCGGCGGGGCATTGCAGATGCAAGGGACGGCCGGGCCGCTGGACCAGCAGGACGCATCGCAAACGCCTTTCCAGGCCAAGGTTTCGTTGAAGCAATTCGACCTGGCGCGGTCCGGCGTGCTCGATCCCTCCGCCGGGCTCGGAGGGCTGCTCGATTACTCCGGAACGGCCGCCTCCAACGGCAAGCGCCTGCAGTCGGCGGGCGAGATCCGGGCCGACAGGCTCCAGCTGGTGCGCAACGGATCGCCCGCGAGCCAGCCCGTCACGGTCACATACGCCTCGGACTACGACCTGCGATCGCAAGCTGGAACTCTGACTCGCGGCGATGTGCATACCGGGCGCAGCACTCTGGCGGTGAACGGCACCTATGATCTGCGGGGCGCTTCGCCACTGCTGCACATGCGCATCAACGGTAATAACCTTCCGGTGGAGGATATCCAGGGCCTGCTGCCTGCGGCCGGAATCATGCTTCCCGCAGGCTCCTCATTGAAAAGCGGCACCCTCTCGGCCCGTCTCGCGGCGGATGGTCCTGCCGACCGGTTGATCACTTCCGGCAATGTGAACCTGGCCAATGCGCGACTGACGGGCTTCAGCCTGGCCTCGAAGCTGGCTGCATTGAAGGCGTTTACCGGGGGAGGGAGTGGAGGAGCCGGGGGAGCCGCCGAAACGGTGATTCAAACTCTGGCCAGCAATCTCCGCGTAGCGCCGGAAGGAATGCGCGCCGACAACCTGCAACTGGTGGTGCCAGGCATCGGAACCATCACCGGCGCGGGGACGATTTCTTCGAGCAACGCGTTGAATTTCAAGATGCTGGCGAAATTGAGCCAGGGGGGCGCGGGCGGAACTCTGGGAGCGCTCACCGGGCTTACCCGGGTTGGGGCGGCGCAGAACGGGATCCCTTTTCTGATCCAAGGGACGACTTCCAGCCCCGTTTTCATCCCTGACGTAGGCGGCATCGTGGCGGGAGGCCTGGCGGGGCAGCTTGGCCAGGCAGCTCAGAAAAACGCCAATCCTGCCCAGCAGGGCCTGGGCGGAATCCTGGGCAACATTCTCAAGAAAAAACCCTGAACGGCTGCGCAGGCGCAAACCGCCGTATGTCCAGCGTGAGATCTTCATCCTGAGCGCTCTTCACGCCGCGTAATCTCCGTGGGTTTGCCGAAGCAACACGCGGACACCAAGGGTGAATCGGACAACCTGGGAGCGCATGTCGTGGGGGATTCGCAGCTCACAACCGAACAGCAGGTAGAGACCATCTGGAACCTGGGCGGGCTCACGCCCCGGCAGCTCGCCGTGCGCGTATGGCGCGAAATTGATCACGATAACGTGCTAGGGCGCGCCTCGGAGCTGGCCTACAACTTCCTGCTGGCGGTTTTTCCGCTCCTGCTATTTGTGCTTGCCTTACTCGGCGTATTGGCCACGCAGGGCATCGATGTGCGCACGCTGTTGTTCCAGTATCTGTCGCGCGTCCTTCCGGGCTCGGCCAGCGAACTCATTTCCAAGACGGCCAATGAGGTGATCGAGAACAGCGGCGGCGGCAAGCTTACCTTCGGCATCCTTTTCTCGCTGTGGACGGCCTCCGGCGGCACCACCACGATGATGTCCACGCTGAACGATGCCTATGATGTGCGCGAATCGCGCTCCTTTGTGAGAATCCGTCTGATCGCGCTCGCCCTGACGCTGGGGCTGGTGGTGCTGGTCGTGGTCGGCTCCGTGCTCGCGGTCGCCGGCGGGCACATTGCCTTGACCCTGGGAAACCGGATCGGGCTGGGCACGATGGTCATTGTGGCCTGGCGGGTGGTCGCGTGGGTGGCGGCCATCGCTTTCATCGTCTTCGCTTTCGCCCTGATCTACTATTTCGGGCCCGACGTCAAACAGCAGCATTGGTATTGGATCACGCCCGGGTCGGTAGTGGGGGTAGGTCTGTGGGCCGTGGCGTCAGCCGTTTTTCGCGTGTATCTGCACTTCTTTAATTCCTACAGCCGTACCTACGGTTCGCTGGGAGCGGTTATCATCCTGCTCCTGTGGCTATATGTGACCGGGCTGGCATTCCTGGTGGGCGGGGAGGTGAACGCGGAAATCGAGCACGCCGCCGCCGACCGGGGCCATCCTGAAGCTAAGGCTGAAGGCGAGAAGCAGGCGGCATAGCTGCACAGCGGGCAACACGGCGGGCGCGCTCACAATCCACACAAACAGCAGTTCGCGGAGGTTGCGATGAAGGAACAGTTCTACATTCTGGAACTTGACGAGGAATTCATTATTATCAGCATCACCGACCGCGGCGCCCGGGTGGTCAAGCGAGGCTACACCTCGCGCGAGGAGGCTCTGGGCGCCTTTCCGCAGGCGGCCTGAAACGCAACGGCTCGTCGCAGCCGGGTGTCGGGCGCAAGACTTTAAAGGACGGCGATAATGGGCAATGCGCTGCAGGACTTTCGCACTTTTGAGGGCATCAACGAAGCCTGGGAGCTGTTGCGCACCGGGCTGATCGTCATTCGCGAGCAGCTCTACAAACTGGAACTCTGGCGTTCCTATTCGAACCCCGACATTGCTCATTACGTGGCCATCTACATCCAGGAAAAGGGCGTATGGACGCGGATGCCAGACCCGCCCTTCTCGACCTCGCTGGATGGGGACGAGGCGCTGCGCCAGGCCATGGCTTTCCTGGTGGAGCGCCTGGCCGCCTGAGGGTTGCGCGATTTACGGCGTTGATGCGCCGGGCACGCGCGAACTCAGCAGCGCCTTGCCGCTGGGAAGCTGTCCGGCGTCCCAGCCTCCGCCCAAAGCTTTGACCAGCAGGACGGCCGCGGTCATGCGCCGGCGCAGGATATCGAGAGCGGCGCGCTCGTTGGTGAGCTCGGCGGTTTGCGCGGTGATTACCTCGAGATAGTTGGCGATGCCACCCTTGTAGCGGTTGGTGGAAAGCATAAGGGAGCGCCGCGCCGCCTCCACGGCAGCTGCCTGCGTGCCCGCCTCCTGCTCGAGAATGCGCAGAGCAGCGAGGTTGTCTTCCACTTCCTGGAAACTGCCCAGCACTGCCTGGCGATAATTGGCGACCGTCTGCTCGTAGGCCGCACGCGCCTGCTCAGTCTGGGCGCGCCGCCTTCCTACATCGAATACAGTCGCCACGGCGGAGGCGCCGGCGGAAGCGACCGCGCTGGGCCCGCTGAACCACGTTCCGGCGGCCACGCTCTCGAATCCGCCACTGGCGGTCAACGTCAAGAGCGGAAAATAGACTGCCGCCCGCACCGCGCCCAGGTTGGCGTTGGCGGCTGCCATGCGACGTTCCGCCGCAGCGATGTCGGGCCGGCGCTCGAGCAGCTGCGAAGGCATGCCCGACGGAATGGTTGGCGGCGCCGCCTCCAGCGGAGCCGGGGCCAGAGTGAACGACGATGCGGGCTGGCCGACCAGGGCGGCGATGGCATGCTGCGCCTGCGCGCGCGCGACTTGCACGTCATTAGCCTGCGCGCGTGTGCTCTCCAACTGCGTCTGGGCCTGGGCCACGTCCACGCCGGAAGCCACGCCGCCACGGTAGCGGTTCTCGGTGAGTTCCAAAGCCCGCTGGTCCGCGGTCACGGTGGCGTTCAGCAACTGCGCTTCGGTATCCAGGGTACGCATCTGGAAGTAATCGGCCGCCAGTTCCGCATGCAGGCTGAGACTGACTGCCTGGAGGTCGCCTGCGCTGGCCTGGGCGCTGGCGCGCGCGAACTCCACCGTGTTCCGCACCCGCCCCCACACGTCCGGCTCGTAGGAAACGTCCACCGGGAGCGAGAAGTCATTGAAGATCGGGCGCGCGGCCCGCACGGAGCGGTTTTGCGTGACGCGACTGCGGGAAACCGACGCGCCCGCGGTAGCACTGGGAAAAAAGCCGGCGCGATTCAGCCGCACCAGCGCCCGGGCCTGCTCGAACTGGGCTTGCGCCGCCTTCAGATTCTGATTGGAAACGCTGACCTGCTCCTCCAGGGCGTTCAACTGGGGATCGCGGAAGATTTCCCACCACTTTCCCTTGGCGAACTGGTCCGCCGGCTGCGCCGCCTTCCAATCGGGGGGAACTTCCTGGTAGGAGGGAGGCACCACCGCGGAAGGGCGCGAATAGCGCGGACCGACTGCACATCCGACCAGCAGCAGCGCTCCCAGGCACGCGGCCATGCCCAGAACTGGCCGGGCCGACAGGCGTCCCGGGCAGATCAGCCCATTAGATTCGTTCTGTTGTGGCCAACTCATATACTTGTGATTCGCCGCATTGGGAAAACGATTCGCCCGCTCCGTTCCCGCCGGCTCACTCGTCCTTGGCAATCTCGCAGACGATCTTGATGGGGCCCGGCGTGTGCAGCCGTTCGGCCAATTCCCGGTAATTCTCGAGCCCGTGCACGCGGTCGGTGATAAGGCTGGCCAGCCATCCGGAGCGCTCAGCATTGGACAGAGCCATGTCCTCCACCCCCATCTCGAAAAAGGTGCGGTTGGCGTTCACCGTACCCACCATCACTTTGTTGCCCAATACGAAGCCCAGGTTGATTTCGTCGGCGGGCACCGTCGCCGTGCGCTTGCCCCCGGTAACGCTGGACAGGATGAGCACGCCGTTCTTGCCAAGGACGCGCATGCATTCGAAGGCGACGGGCGAGTAGCCGGTGGCTTCGAAGATGATGTCGAACGGGCCGCGCTGTTGGGCCGCCTGCGCGATCGGCAGCACGTCGTCGGATTCGTAGAAAGCGCCGAGTTGCTCAATGAGCTCGGAGTTGCGGTAGGGTTTGCGGTCTTTGCCCAGCACAGTCACTTCGATACCACGGACCGTAAGCGCCATGGCCGCCAGCAATCCGATGGAACCCGACCCCATGACCAGGGCACGCTGCGGGTGCCACAATTTCATGCGCCTCTGTATTTCGAAGGCCTGGGCGATGCCTTTTTCAACGATGGAGGTTGGCTCCAGCAGCACGGCCACATCTTTCAAGCCCGGCGGGATGCGCACCAGGTACTCGGGCTGCTCCACGTAGTACTCGGTCAGGAAGCCGTGCAGCAGGTTGATGCCACGCTCGTAGTACACGTCGTCGCTGGTGAAATCGTACTCGCCGATCTGGTCGTAAATGCTATGCCCGGGCCGCCGAACCGTGGCCACCACGTAATCGCCGGCGGCCAACTCGGTAACCCGCGCCCCCACTGCCTCCACCCGGCCGAAGCTCTCGTGTCCCTCGATGAGGTAGTCGTCTCCCGGCGGAGGCGCGCCGTACTCACCGGCCTGGAGTTCCTTGTCGGTGCCGTCCACTCCGACGCGGAGGACTTTGACCAATACCCCGCGGCCGTTCGCGATCGAGTCCAGTTGCGGCTGGGAAACCTCGCGCAGGTGCAGGCTGTTGGCCTGCCGGGGAATGATGGCGATGGCTTTCATGCATCCAGATTACTAAATCCGCGCTCGACGGGGCTGCCCGGCGCTGGAATGGTTGTCGAAGGTATGGCAGCACGCGCGGCGGCGGTCGCGGACCCACAAAAAAGCTGGGCGCGCATGGCGCCCAGCTGGTGGACATTCCGAGGGCCGCGAAATTACCGCGCAGCCAAAGCCGGCTCGCGCACGGTGCCCTGGGAGGCCTGCTCGAAGCGCCGGTTGATCTCGTCCCAGTTGACCACGTTCCACCACGCAGCCAGGTACTCGGGACGGCGGTTGTTGTACTTCAGGTAGTACGCGTGTTCCCACACGTCGTTGCCCAGAAT
>JAMXLI010000280.1 GCA_024281115.1 Terriglobales bacterium
GAACGGAACCAGTTGGAGCACGCGCATCGGCTCTTTTAGGTTTCCGTCGTGCGGCGTCGCGCAGAGTGTCACCTTCTCGAAAATGGGGCTGCTGTTTGCCGGCCAACCGCTCAACCATAGCAGTTCGGCGCAGAGTGTCACCCTGCAGAACCAGCAATCCGCCGCTCTCAATGTTTCGTCCGTGGCTGTGACCGGCGACTATTCGGAGAGCGACAATTGCAAGCCGCAGGTACCCGCAAACAGTTTCTGCACCATCTGGGTGACCTTCACACCCACAGCGGGCGGTTTGCGTTATGGCTCCCTCACCGTAAGCGACGACGCCGGCAACTCGCCCCAGGTGCTGAACCTGAGCGGCAATGGCCTGGCTTCGACCGTGGGTTTGTCGGCCACCAAGCTGGCATTCGGAAACCAGCTCCTCGGCATTGCCAGCGCCGCTAAAACCGTCACCTTGACCAACACCGGCCCAAGCACGCTCAGTTTTTCGAGCCTGGCACTTTCAGGCACGAATGCCGCGGATTTCACGGAAAGCGACAATTGCGTTTCCAGCAGCCCGCTGGCCGTCTCCGCCACCTGCACGGCCCGCATCACCTTCACTCCGCGCGCCATCGGGACCCGCACCGCCACGCTGACCATCAACGACAATGGCAATGCCAGCCCGCAGATCGTGACTCTCACGGGCGTGGGCACCATCGTCAAATTCAGCCTGACATCGCTCGCCTTCAGCACGCAGGTGGTGGGCACCAACAGTTCTGCACGGGGCATCACCGTGTCTAACAGCAGTACTTCATCCTCTTTCACCATCAGCGGGGTAAGCGTGACGGGCACCAATGCCGGCGATTTCAAGATGACGAATACCTGCCTGAACGCCACGCTGGGGCCAGGCGGTAATTGCACCATCTCGGTCAGCTTTGCTCCCACCGCGATCAACACGCGGTCGGCTGCAATCAGCCTGTCGGATACCGGTGGCGGCAGCCCGCAGACGGTTCCGCTCTCCGGAACCGGTACCATCGCGCAGCTTTCCACTTCAGCACTGGTTTTTTCCTCGCAAGCCGTGGGCACAAAAAGTGCCGGCAAAGCGGTGACGTTGAAGAACACCAGTACGTCGGCAGGACTGTCGATCAGCAGCGTCAGCATCACCGGAACCAATGCGACCGACTTCACGCAGACCAGCAACTGCTCGGGCGTTACGCTGTCGGCGGGCGCTTCCTGCACGATCACGGTCACGTTTACGCCCAAGGCGACGGGCGCCCGCTCGGCCACGCTCAACATTTTCGAGAATGGCGGGGGCAGCCCACGCACGGTTGCGCTCTCGGGCACCGGTTCCTGAATCGGCCGGGCGGCAATAGCCAAGTCGCATCGCTTTCCCGTACACTTTCCGTAGCCGCTGCCGGCGTCTGGCAGCCTCCAGGAGTGTGCATGCGCTTTGGTTTTCTGCTGTATGGCGGTCCTGACCAGTTGATGCCGCTCACCTCGGGCCTGGCCGCGGTGTTCGCTTTTCTGCTCATCTTCTGGAATAAGACCCTGGGATTTTTCGCACGCCTCTGGAATTATTTCCGGCGCACACCCCCCTCGACGGCCGCGGACGACCCGCGCACGCGCCCCGGCAATCCGCAATCCTGGAATTAGGTTGAGCAAGCGCGTCATCGTTGTTGGCTTTGATGGCCTTGAGCCGGCAATTGTGGATTCCCTGCTCGGCCGCGGAGAGCTGCCGAACTTCGACAAGATTCGCCGGGCTGGCAGCTACGCGCGCCTGCGCACCACCTATCCCGCCCAAACTCCCGTAGCCTGGTCGTCGTTCGCCACCGGAACCAATCCGGGAGGTCATGGAATTTTCGACTTCATCCGCCGCGATCCCCAGACCTACGAACCGGACCTGGCGCTCAGCCACTTCGAACCGCCCAAGAACAGCTGGACCCCGCCGCGCGTAGTCAGCAACCGCAAGGGCGAGGCCTTCTGGCAGGTGCTGCACCGCGCGGGCGTGCCCACGACCGTGTTGCGCTGCCCCTGCACCTTTCCCCCTGAAGCGGATGCTGGCACAATCCTCGCAGGCGTTGGCGTTCCCGACATCCGCGGTGGCCAGGGTACGGGCACCTTCTACACCCAGGACCGCGGCGCGTCGTCCCAGGAGAATGAGCAACTTCTCCATCTCGACCCCGGGGACGAGATCCGCACTCACATCATCGGACCACGCGATACGCGCAGCCGGCCGGTCCGCGACCTCGCGAGCGAGTTGACCGTGCGCGTGGATCGCGCGGCGCGTGCTCTGCGTTTCGAGATCGCGGGTGCGCCCGCGGCAGTGGAGCTGAAGGAGAAATCCTGGGGGCCTTGGGTCCGCGTCAAGTTTAAGTTGTCGCTGCTGCAATCGGTGACCGGCATTGTGCGCTTCTTTGTGCGGCAGGTTGCCCCGCAGGTGGAGTTCTACGCGTCGCCAGTGAATTTTGATCCGGCCGCGCCCCTGTTTCCCATCTCCACTCCGGCGCAGTACGCGCGCGAACTGGCCGGCCGCATCGGGCTTTTCTCCACCCTGGGAATGGCCGAAGACCACACCGGCCACAACAATGGCCGCTTCGACGAGCGCGATTTCCTGGCGCAATGCGACCTCGTGTTCGCCGAGCGCGAGCAGATGATGTTTGCCGAACTGGAGCGTTTGCAGGGCGGCCTGCTGTTCACCCTGTTCGACACGCCCGACCGACTGCAGCACATGTTCTGGAAGTTCCGGGACCCCGGCCACCCGGCCTACGATCCTGATCTGGCGCGCGAGTTTGCAGCCGACCTGGAAGAACTCTATCGGCGCTGCGACCGCGTGCTGGGCAGGCTGTTGCCCGCGTGCGACGAGAACACGCTGCTGTTGGTGCTCTCCGATCACGGCTTCAATTCCTTTCGCCGCGCCTTCGATACCAACACCTGGCTGTGGGAGCAGGGCTTGCTGGCCCTCAAGCCCGGCTCGAAGCCGGCCGACGTGGAAGGGCCGGCGGCCGCGCACGTGGACTGGTCAAAAACGTACGCCTACGCGGTGGGGTTGGGGGGCATATATCTAAATCGCCGCGGCCGCGAGTCCGCGGGCATTCTCGAGGAGGGCGCCGACGCGGAACGCGTATGTTCCGCCATCGAGCGCGGTTTAACGGGGCTTGCGGACCAGGCCAGTGGCGCTCCCGCCATCCACAGCGTTTCGCGCAGCGAGCGGCTGTACTCGGGCGCCTATGCCCACGATGCCCCCGACCTGCTGGTCAACTTCGAGCCGGGTTTTCGCGTCTCCTGGCAATCGGCCCTGGGCGGCTTCGCGAATTCCCTTTTCGCCGACAACAGGCGGCGCTGGAGCGGCGACCACATCATTCATCCCGAGGCCGTGCCGGGGATCCTGTTCGCGAACCAAGCGCTGCGCCGCCCTGATCCGCACATCACGGATCTGGCGCCTACCGTGCTGGCGCACCTTGGAGTAGCGCCGCCGCCCTCCATGGAAGGCGCCGCGCTGCTCTGATATTTTCAGGACATGAAAATTTGCGTGCTCGGCCTGGATTGCGCTGCCCCGGAGGTGATCTTTGCCGATGAGCGGCTCACCCACATTCGCCGGCTCATGGAAGCGGGCGTCTATGGCCGGCTGGAAAGCGTGGTTCCGCCCATCACGGTGCCCGCCTGGATGTGCCTGGCCAGCAGCCAGGATCCGGGCTCACTGGGGGTGTACGGCTTCCGCAATCGGGTGGATTACACCTACGACAAGCTGGGCGTCGCCACCTCGGCCTCCATTAAAGCATTCGCTATCTGGGACCAACTAGCACGCGAAGGACGAAAGTCGGTGCTGGTGGGAGTGCCGCCCAATTATCCGCCACGCCGCATCAACGGCGT
>JAMXLI010000281.1 GCA_024281115.1 Terriglobales bacterium
GTGGGCAACCTTGATGCCAACATGGACTGCGCCTACACCTCGGGCACCGCAGTCCCCTACCCGCAGTACTACGCGTATCAACTGCTCGGCGGCGCCAACTTCCTCGGGCTCGGCAGCGGCGGCAACATGGCGAATTCCCTCTCCCCGGCAACCCTGACCGGGGGACTGGTCGCTACCGCCTTCTATACCGGTTCCAACGATGCCATGGCGCTGGTGAATCCCACCGGCTCCGACGTCACCAATGTCACCGTAAATCTGCAGAACCTGGGCTATACCAATCCCACGGCTACCCTGTATCTGCTCAACAGCGCCAACGGCCAGATCTCCTCGCAACCGCTTGCGCTCAATCTTGTAGGTAACGGCGTGACCGCCAGCATAACCGTGCCGGCGTACTCCACCGTGGGCATCTCGGTGAAGGGCCAGTAGTAAAGACCAGCACTGAGATGCAGAAAGAAAGGGACGGCTAATCCGCCGTCCCTTTTTTCTCGTCGTATCGCCTGTACCCACCTGAAGCCCGAGGGCGCGGCCCTCGACTCGACTTTGGCCGAGCAAAACAGCTAAGCTGGGTCTCCCCCGAAAACCTGCTTGGCAAGGTTCCGGGCGCTGCGATGTTCGGCTCTGCCCACCCCGCAAACCGATGGCTGTTCGGCATGGTGGTACTGCTGGTGGCCACCGCAGCTTACCTCTATCCCTTCCCCCAGCCGAATGTAGTCTATGCCGGGGTAGTGCTGCTGCACGTCCTGGGCGGAATCGCAGCGGCCGTGTTGTTGGCCTTTGTGTTGCCGCGGCGCTGGCAGAGCGCGAACTGGACCGAGCGTGTCGGCTGGCTTCTGCTTGCCATGGCCGCCGTGCCGGGCTTGGTCCTGACCTACACGGGCGCCAGCCGGCCCTACGCCGGCCTCCTCTACGCGCACATCGCGCTTGCCCTGCTCGCACTTGGATTGCTTTTCGCGGCGTGGACCGAGCATCGGGGCTATTGCTTGCGAGTGCCCGCGGCCAAGGTCATTCGCCCGGTCGTCGCGCTTACGGTTCTGTCAGCAGTGGGCTACGGGGCCTGGTATGCGCGCAACGTGCGTTGGCAGCAAAGCGCGCGTATTGAGAATCCTCCCGACGCTCCTGCCAGCATGGACCAGGAGGGGGACGGACCCAGCGGCCCGTTTTTCCCCAGTTCGGCGCAGGTGGCCGGCGGGGGAAAGATCCCGAGCAAGTTTTTCATGGAGTCCGATTCCTGCCAGCGCTGCCATGCCGACATCTACAAGCAGTGGTTCAGCTCCGTCCATCACTTCAGCTCGTTCAACAACCAGTGGTACCGCAAAAGCATTGAGTACATGCAGGACGTCGTGGGCACGCGCCCCTCAAAGTGGTGCGGGGGCTGTCACGATCCCGCCGTGCTCTACAGCGGGATGATGGATACGCCCATTCGCCAGATCGTGCACACGCCGGAAGCGCAGGCCGGATTGGGCTGCATGATGTGCCACTCCATCGCCCGCGTGAAGAGCA
Organism: Terriglobales bacterium; assembly: GCA_024281115.1. Classification (GTDB taxonomy): domain Bacteria; phylum Acidobacteriota; class Terriglobia; order Terriglobales; family Acidobacteriaceae; genus JAMXLI01. The sequence goes on from JAMXLI010000281.1 coordinate 1,501, forward strand.
CGATGGGCCAGGGAGACTTCTACCTGGAATATCCCAGGCTGCACGAGTTGGCCGCTACGAAGAATCCAATCGCCCGGCGGCTGCACGACTTCCTCGTCTACCTGAACCCCGAGCCCCACCGGCGCGTGTTCCTCAAACCGTTCATGCGCGCGCAAACGGCGGAGTTCTGCTCCACTTGTCACAAGGTCCACCTCGACGTGCCCGTGAATCACTATCGCTGGATCCGTGGCTTCAACGAATACGACAACTGGCAGGCGAGCGCCGTTTCGGGCCAGGGTGCGCGCTCTTTCTATTACCCGCCGAAGCCGGCGCAATGCGCCGACTGCCACATGCCGCTCACCAGCAGCCAGGACGCCGGCAACGTGAACGGCTTCGTGCACTCCCACCGCTTTCCCGCCGCCAATACGGCGGTCCCCACGGCGAACGAGGACGCGGGCCAGCTGAAGGCAACGGAAGCTTTTCTGAAGAACGCCGTGATGAGCATTGACATCTTCGCGCTCTCGGAAGCCCGCGGCGAAAGCGCCGGTGCGCACACTGGGCCCGAGTTGGCAACGACCTTCGCGGTAGGCGAGGAAGCCGAGCACGCCGCTCCCTCAGCGACATCGGCCGGCGCTACCCAGGTAACGGCGCCCCTGAACCGCGTTGCCGCTTCCGTGCGCCGCGGCGACGACACGCGCGTGGAAGTGGTGGTCCGCACCCGCAAGCTGGGACACTTTTTTCCCGGCGGCACGGTGGACGCCTATGACACCTGGGTCGAGCTCAAGGCCACTGACGATGCCGGCCGCGTGCTGTTCTGGAGCGGCAGCGTGGCCGATGGCGGCAAAGGTCCGGTGGAAGCCGGAGCGCATTTCTACCGCTCCTTACAGATTGACGGGCACGGCAATGCCATCAACAAGCGCAATGCCTGGTCCACGCGCTCCGTCGTCTACGTGCGCCTGATCCCGCCCGGAGCGGCGGACACGGTACACTACCGCTTGCGCATTCCGGAAAATGCCGGCCACCGCATCACCCTGCACGCGCGCCTGTGCTACCGCAAGTTCGCCTGGTGGAACACGCAGTTCGCGTTTGCCGGCAAACCGGCGGACACCGCCTCAGTCGCCCCCGACCATGACGACCGGCGCTACGACATTTCCGCAGCGGCGCGCGATGTTTCCGCGAAAGAGCAGCGTGTTCCCGATGTTCCCATCGTTGCGCTCGCCGAGGACGAGGTCACGCTGGCCGTGCTGCCCCGCTCCGCGCCGCGCCCGCAGCCCCGGATCGCCATCCAGGCCGAGGACTGGCAGCGCTGGAACGACTATGGCATCGGTCTGCTCGCGCAGGGCGATCTGAAAGGTGCGGAAGCGGCTTTCGAGAACGTGACCCGGGCACAGCCCGGCAATCCCGATGGGTGGGTGAACATTGGGCGGGCTGCGGTGCAGGAAGGCGACCTGGGACGCGCCACGCAAGTTCTCACGCGCGCGCTCGAGCTTGCGCCCAACCTGGCTCGCGCTCACTTTTTTTACGCCGAGGTGTTGCGAAACCAGGGCCGCTACGAGGAAGCCGAGCGGCACCTGCGCACGGTACTGGCGCAATATCCCAGAGACCGGGTGGCGCTGAACAACCTGGGCCGGATTCTCTTCCTCCAGCGGCGCTATGCCGACGCCGTGCCTACCTTGCAATCCGTGTTGGCGATTGATCCCGAGGACCTGCAGGCCCACTACAACCTGATGCTTTGCTACAACGGCCTGGGCGACGAGAAGCGGGCCCAGGAGCACCGGTCGCGCTACCTGCGCTTCAAAGCCGACGAGTCCGCGCAGACCCTGACCGGGCCTTACCGAGCCTCCCATCCCGAGGACAACAACGAGCGCCAGGCGATCCATGAGCACGTCTCCGCCATGCTGCCCGGAGCGGCCCGCGGCCTCTCGGGAGCGGCGCGGTGAAATTTCAGGCCGCGCTCTGCTTCATCCTCTTGGCGGGAGCGCTCGCCCCGGGACAGGCCCAACCCGCCATCCACTTCGCCGACATCACGGCCGCCGCCGGCATTCGGTTCACCCACAACAATGGCGCGTTCGGCAAGAAATACCTGCCCGAGACGCTCGGCCCCGGCTGCGCCTTTCTCGATTACGACGGCGACGGGTGGCCCGACATTTTGCTGGTTAACGGGCAAGACTGGCCGGGGCACCAGCGCGATTCCTCCACGCTTAAGCTGTACCGCAATAATCACGACGGCACTTTTACGGACGTCACCCGCAAGGCGGGCCTGGCCGTGGAAATGTACGGGATGGGAGTTGCCGTCGGCGATTACGACAACGATGGACACGACGACATTTTCGTCAGCGCACTCGGGCAGAGCCGGTTATTCCACAATCAAGGGAACGGCACCTTCAAGGATGCGACCCGCAATGCCGGGCTGTGGGGACCCAACGAGTTCTCCACCAGTGCCGCCTGGGTGGACTACGATCACGACGGATGGCTCGACCTGGTGGTGGCCAACTACGTGCAGTGGTCTCCGCAGACCGATCTCTTTTGCACGCTCGACGGCACCCACAAATCCTATTGCACGCCGGAATCGTACAAAGGCACGTCGCCTCGCCTATGGCACAACCTTGGACAAGGCAGGTTCGAGGATGCCACCCGCAAAGCGGGTCTCTACGATCCAGCCTCGAAGGGACTGGGCGTCGCAATCCTCGACTACGACCAGGATGGATGGCCGGACATTGCCATTGCCAACGACACGCAGCCCAACAAGCTCTATCTGAACAAGCACAACGGAACGTTTGAGGAGCGCGGGGTGCTTGCCGGGGTCGCCTTCAGTGAGAATGGCGTGGCCCGCGCGGGCATGGGCGTGGATGCCGCCGATTACGACCGCTCCGGCCGTCCCAGCCTGGTCATCACCAACTTCGCTAACCAGATGCTCGCCCTCTACCACAATGAGGGCAATGGCCTGTTCGTGGACGAGGCGCCCCGTTCAGAGATTGGCCGGGCCAGCCTCCTGACCCTCGGCTTCGGCTGCTTTTTCTTCGACTACGACCTCGATGGCTGGCCTGATCTCTTTGTCGCTGACGGCCACATCGAGAGCGACGTTGAGCGCGTGCAGAAACGGGTGACCTACGCCGAGGCGCCGCACCTGTTCCGCAACCAGCAGGGCAAGTTCATGGAAGTGACCGCGCAGATGGGCAGCGCTTTTTCCGCTCCCAAGGTGGCGCGCGGCGCGGCCTATGCCGATATTGACAACGACGGCGACCTCGACTTGCTGGTGACCACCAATGCCGGTCGCGCATATCTTTTCCGCAACGAGGGCGGCACGAACCACGTCTTGCGGGTGAAACTGGTGGGCCAGAAATCTAACCGCGATGGCATTGGCGCCGTCGTCCGGATTGCCGCCGGCGGACAAAAGCAGTGGCAGATGGTGCACAGCGGCTCCAGCTATCTCTCACAAAGCGAGTTGACCCTGACCTTTGGCCTCGCGGGCGCGGGGAAAGCCGACAGCGTGGAGGTGGAGTGGCCCAGCGGGCGTCGTGACAAAATGTCCAACGTCGCTGCCGGCCAGACCATCACCGTTCAGGAAGAGAAAGGAATCGTGAACTCGCGGCCTTTCGCACAAACCGAACGCCCGGCGCCGCAGGCGCGGCCGGCGACGCCATGATCTCCGACCACATCGTGACCCGCCGGACCACACTGCTCGCTCTGGGCTGTCTTTTCGTTGTTGCCGCCCTAGCCTGGATGGCAGCGCAAGCCGGACGCCCTTCCGGCGCGCCGGCTTCCGTGCAGGCGGATCGATTGAACAACCTGGGCGTCGGCTACATGAACCAGCAGCAGTTCGAGAAAGCCATGGGTGCGTTTCGCAAGGCGCGCGCCGCCGATCCCAAGCTGCTCGCCGCCTATCTGAACGAAGGCATTGCGCTGCTCAACATGCAGCAACTGGATGCCGCCCAGAAGGTGCTCACCGATGTAACGCGGCTCGATGCGCGCTCTGCCCGCGCCTGGTACAACCTTGGCCTGCTCTACAAGGCGCAAGGCGACGCCCGGCGCGCCCTGGAAGCTTTTCGTCAGGCCGCGCAACTGGCGCCCGGCGACCCCGACGCGCATTACTTCCTCGGATCGGTGCTGGCCCAACTGCGGCAGTTTCCGGCTGCGATCGAGAGCTTCCAGGAAGCCTTGAAGCTCAGCCCCTATCACGCTTCCGCCGAGTTCGGCCTGGCCCGGGCCTTGCAGCAGTCCGGCAACACGGCGGCGGCGCGGCAACACCTGGAACGCTTTCAGCAGATCACGCAGTCGAAGCTGGGGACGCCCGTCAGCGTCGCCTACGGCGAGCAGGGGCCGCTCTCCATGGCGGAGAGTTCAACGTCGGAAGTCCAGCCGGTGCTCGCCCCCATCGCGGTCAAATTCGTACCGGCCGACACCGGCTTGGCGCGGCCGCCCACCCTTGCGGGCGGCGACAGCATGGCAGCCTGGGCGGGCCCGGGAGTGTGCCTGTTTGATTTTGATGGCGACGGACGCGTGGATATTTTCCTGGCCAGCGGCGGCGCCAAGGGCGGGATGGCGCTGTACCGCAACCAGGGAGCCCGTTTCGAGGACGTCACTGCCGCCGCGGGACTTGATCCCAAGGCGGCCGCCGTCAGCTGCGCGGCCGGGGATTATGACAATGACGGCTTCCCCGATCTCGCTGTCGGCTCAGCTGCGGGCGTGCGCCTGTTTCACAACCAGAAGAATGGCCGCTTCCGCGATGCCACGGAGGCGGCGGGCATCCATACGACGGGCCTCCCGCTGGGCATGACGTTCATTGATTACGACCACGACGGCGACCTCGACCTGTACGTCACCCGTTTTCCCGACGTGCCGCCGCGCGACTTGCCGAAACTT
>JAMXLI010000282.1 GCA_024281115.1 Terriglobales bacterium
GGGCGCCGGGCAATGGCGGCCGCGACATGGGGGTTGGCCTCCTCCGTGGCGAGCACATCCTGCCTCACCAGTCGGCGGGCAGCGGGCGCGGCGCCCGCGCCGGCGGCGGCCACCACGCGGTCCACCAGTTCGCGAACCGTATACACCTCCGACATCACCGTCTCCGGCAGGCTGGAGCCGAACTCCTGCTGCAGTGCCACCAGGAGTTCCACGCGTTGCATGGAGTCGAGGCCCAGGTCGAGTTCGAGATTGTCGGCGGGCGCGAGGGCGCGGTCGCGGCCGCGCGCCGCTTCCCGGATGATGGTGAGCGCGCGCTCGACTTCGGGCCGCTCCCGCCATTCCTGATCTTCCGCGGAAAGCACCGGCGCCGCGGCAGGTTCGCCGTCGCCTGCTGCGCCGGGCTCGCGCTGGCGCAATCGCTTTTCAATTTCAAAGCGCTTGAGCTTGCGGGTGGTGGTGCGCGGCAGCTCCTGTTGCCATATGTCGAAACTCAGAATGCGCTTGGTGCTCGGCAGCCGCGCCGACAGGCTCTCGACGTCGAAGCGGATCACCTCGCGCGTGTTCACGATCTTCTTTTGGCGCAAGGCTTCGAAATTGGGCACGATCACGGCGTGCAGGCGCTCCGCCGCGGGTTCCCCCGGCCGGCTCTGCAGCCCGAGCACGCAGATTTCCTTGATCCAGGGGGACTGCAGGTAGTGCTGCTCGATTTCCTCGGGGTAGATGTTTTTGCCCGAGCTGAGCACGATGATCTCTTTCTGCCGCCCGGTGATGAACAGATTTCCGTCCGCATCGAGGTAGCCGAGATCGCCGGTGCGCAGCCAACCATCCTGCAGCACGGCGGCGGTGGCGTCGGGGCGGTTGTAATAGCCCCGCATCACGATCGGGCCGGAGATCGCGATTTCGCCGGTGGCCGGCCCGGAGCCATCCTCCGGTGGTTTGGGATCCAGAATCCTGATGCTGACCCCGGGCAGCGGGCGCCCGGCGGAGCCGATCACGTTGCTGCCCGGTGGCGTACAGGCCGCTCCGCCCGTGGTTTCGGTCAAACCATAGGCTTGCAGGATGTCGAAGCCCAGCGCGTGAAAGTCGCGGCCAATCTGCGGGTCGAAGCGCGAGCCGCCGGTAATCAGGAAGCGCATGCGCGGGCCCAGCATGGCGTGAATCGGGCGGAAAAACAGTTTGCCTGCATTCCAACCCAGGGCGCGGGCGGCGCGCGAGACGCGCAACAGCGCCCGAAAACCCAGGCGCGCTACCGGGCCGCGTTTGCCTATTTCCTTCTGCACGCGCTCGTGGATGAGGTAGAAAAACTGCGGAACGCAGCAGAACAGCGTGACCTCGCGCTCCCGTAATGCGCGCAGTAGTTCGGTGGTGTTCAGCGTCTCCAGGTACACCACGCGCGCGCCCTTGACCAGAGGGAGCAGCAGGTTCGCCATTTGCGCCAGCGCGTGGAACAGCGGCAGCACGCCCAGGATGGCGTCCCGTTCGTTCACCGGCAGCATCCCGAAGGCGCCCTGGATTTCGCCGGACAGGTTATCGTGCGTCAGCATGACGCCCTTGGGATCGGAAGTTGTGCCGGAGGTGTACAGCAAGGCAGCGGTGGCGGACGACGGCACCTCAGCGGAAACGAAGCCGCCGGGACCGGCAGAGAACATCGCTTCGAGCGTGGCCTCGCCCGCTCCCTCCATCATCACGATGGGCACCGGCTGCACCGCGGCCGCCTGGCGCGCCACGGGGGCGTGCTGCGCGTCCGTGAAGAGCAGGGAAGCGCCGCAGTCGTTGAGCAGTTTGGCAACCTGTGCGGAGTTGAATGCCGTGTCCAGGGGGACAGCGATCGAGCCGGCGGCGATGATGCCCAGATAGGCAGCCACCCAGCGCGGACCGTTGGCCGCCAGAATGGCGCAGCGGCTCTGCGGAGGCAGGCCTCTGAGGGTCAGCCAGTGCCCTACCGAATCGGCCATGCGCCGCAATTCGGAGTAGGTGTAACGCTCGATCGAATCCCGGCGCTGCATCTCCACCGCCACGTTCTGCGGCCAGCACCCGACGCAGTCGAGAAAACGTCCATAGAAAGTGGGCATGGCTGCGCAGGAATATACATGAAGAAGAACGCGGCGCCGACGGGTCCAGATGGATGAACAACTTCCCCAGCGGCCGCCAGGAGCGAACCGGGAGTGGGCAGCATCGAATATGTTAGGCTTCCACCTAATAGCGCCAGAAAGGCGTTTGGGTGGCAGCCACAAAACGCGGGGAATCCGGCATTGATCAACGTACTCCTAGGGAAAGTCTTCGGGACCAAGAACGAGCGTGAGGTCAAGCGCCTGCAGCCGCTCGTGGCGCAAATCGGCGCCCTGGAACCCGCCATGCAGGCGCTCAGCGACGAGCAGATGCGCGCCAAGACGGAGGAGTTTCGCGCCCGGGTGCGCGACCGCCTGGAATCCGTCCGCGACGACGCTGCGGGAGACGCGGAACGCGCCAAGCAGATCGAAGACGAGCGCAGGCAGGTGCTGCGTGACACTCTGGACGAAATCCTGCCGGAGGCCTTCGCGCTGGTGCGCGAAGCGGGACGGCGCGTCCTGGACATGCGGCACTTCGATGTGCAGCTGATCGGCGGGATGGTGCTGCACCGCGGCCAGATCGCCGAAATGAAAACCGGCGAAGGCAAAACCCTGGTGGCCACCCTGCCGGTTTACCTGAACGCCCTCAGCGGGCGCGGCGTGCACGTGGTCACGGTCAACGACTACCTGGCCAAGCGCGACTCCGAGTGGATGGGTAAGCTCTACCGTTTTCTCGGGCTCAGCGTGGGCGTGATCGTGCACGATCTGGACGACGAGCAGCGTCGGGAAGCGTAGCGACCAGGGTTTTGCCTTCGCCGGTTTTCATTTCGGCGATCTTGCCGTCGTGCAGAACCATGCCGCCGATCAACTGCACGTCGAAATGCCGCATATTGAGCACACGGCGCCCAGCCTCGCGGACTACCGCAAAGGCTTCGACCAGGATCGAGTCGACCTCGTCGACGATGGCGTAGTTGTGGACACGCTGCACGCAATCCTTGAGGTCGAACTTCATGTTGTCGCGCAGGTAGTCGAAGCCGAACTCGTTGTTGGTGCCGTAGGTAACGTCCGCGCCGTACGCTTCCCGACGCTGCTCGTCGTCCAGATCGTGCACGATCACGCCCACGCTGAGCCCGAGAAAACGGTAGAGCTTACCCATCCACTCGGAGTCGCGCTTGGCCAGGTAGTC
>JAMXLI010000283.1 GCA_024281115.1 Terriglobales bacterium
AGCCAGCAATGCTTCCTCTGCGCCCGTGCAATAACATTGGGCGCGTTCATTTTCGCTTGGCGGAATCCAGTTGGTGACGCGGCACCATAAATGGGTTTGCCCCTGTCACTAATTGGGCCTATGCTAATCATGTGGCGGCACGCGCAAACATGGCTGAAAACCAGCAGCCGAAGAACCGACGCTCAGGGCGGCGGTGGCTCTGGCCCTTGGGCATCGTGACCACCAGCATGGCCGGCACCGCGCTCCTTCTGCTGCGCGGGTGCTGGCACCGCAAGATGAGTTGGCCGATCCGGGTGGAAGGCTTTTCTTATCAAGTGTGCCTTGGCTGCGGGGTGAAACGGCTGTTCGATGAATCTACTTTTCGCGGCTATGGCGCCTACAGCTACAACCTCCACGACCTGATCGCGCGCGATCGCGCATTAAGGCTGAAGACGCGGCGCGAGGCCGAAGACAAGATCGTCTCGGCCAGCTAGCAGGCAGGCCCAAGCAAAATAAATCCGGTTAATTGCTGAAAGCGGAGAAATAACGCCCGGCGAGCCACTGTTCCAGGTTGCGCTGCAGGCGGTCCGGAATTTCCAGGAAACGGATTCCGGCGTAGCCACGTTTGTCGGACCAGGCGATCTCGCCCCGCGCTTCGACAAAACTGTCGGTCCCGGGAAGATCAAATCGCACCCGCACCGCAAGATTGGGAGTGAGCGCACGGCCGCAGCGGATGGCCGCGCCACCATGGCTGAGGTTGGTGATGACGGCATCCACGCGCCGGTGGTCGGTGAAGGTGAGGGTGACCGGGTTCTGCAGAGGCTGGCGGAAGTAGCGCAGCCGGCCATGCAGCATCAGATTGCGCGCCGCGGACAGGGTGCGCACCGCCTGCTCCAGTGAAACTGGCTTGGCAAATACGAAACGGGTTCCCCAGCTCGACAGTTCCGGCAGGCTTACCTGCCCGGCCGTAACTGCCATGGGAACGACACTCTTGGCGGTTTCCGTGTGCCGCAAGCTGGCCAGCAGGTCCTTGCCGCCCGGCACTTCGCAATCCACGATAACGGCATCGAATTTGGCGCGGGAAAGGCGGCGCTGGGCCATCTCCGGATCGGCATCCACGGCCATGGAGATATGCAAGTTATTGAGGACAGTGCTCAAGACGCCGATCGTTTGCCAATCGTCGGAGACCACGATCGATTCCAGCGTCATGGTTACTTATGGTAGACGCGACGAGCATAACGTCGTAGATAACCGAGGTAATGCCCGTAAGATTTTAACTCGGGCAACTGGTGAGTTTTGTAGCAGTTGCAGGGTCTTCTGAAACCTTAGAGGAGGCTGCCGCTCCCCGCGTGTCGCGCCGGCAGCTGGCGCCGATACCAGGAGACGGTACGCTCCAACCCTTCCTCGAATCCCACGGTCGGCCGGTATCCAAGATGCTTAACCGCGCGCGAGATATCCGCGAGAGAATGCCGAATATCAGCGGGCCGCTCGGGGCCGTGATAGACCTGGCCGTCGTACAGGGTGATGCGTTTTAGCGAGCGCACCGTCTGGTTAATGGTGGTGCGCCGGCCGGAAGCGATGTTGAAGACCTGGCCGGCTGCGGATTTCGCCGGCGCCTGGCAGGCCAGCAGGTTGGCCTCCACCACATTGTCCACGAAGATAAAATCGCGGCTCTGCTCGCCATCGCCGTAAATGACAGGTTCCTCATCCCGCAGCATGGTGCTGATGATGCGCGCCAGCACGGGCGGACTCTTGAGGGTCGCATCCTGGCGTGGGCCAAAGACATTGAAGTAGCGCAGGATCACGGTCTCCAGACCGTACACACGGTAAAAGACGGCAGCGTAGAATTCGCCGGCCAGCTTGGAGGCGGCATAAGGCGAAAGCGGGTTGGGAATCATTCCTTCGTGCTTGGGAAGCGCGGGGCTGTCGCCATACGCGGAGGAGCAGGCGGCAACGATCACGCGTTTGACGCCGGCGTCGCGGGCAGCGAGGAGCAGGTCCAGGGTGCCCTCGACGTTAACGCGATTGGCGCGCGCCGTATCGGCGGAGAAGTGCGCGGCCGACACGGCCGCCTGGTGTAAAACATAATCGGCGCCGTTGCAGGCGCGGGCCAGCGCTGCGGAATCCAGCAGGTCGCCCTCGATGAAGTCGAGGGAAGCCTCGATGCCGGCCAGATTTTCCCGCTTACCCGCTGCAAGATTATCCAAGGCCCGTACTTTTTCGCCGCGCGCCACCAGGGAGTGCGCCAACGCCGAGCCCACGAAACCCGCCGCTCCCGTGATCAAGTACGTCGCCATGGCTGCATCATACGAGAATCGGTGACCACCGCAGCAGGTTTTCGCATCCCGCATCCAAGCTGATACAGTATCCAGCGGGGTTATGCGCATGCGTGGCCCCGACAGGAAAGCAAGAATGCGCATCGCGGTGGTGGGATCGGGATACGTGGGGCTGGTGGCGGGAGCCTGTTTCGCCGAACTCGGCCACGACGTGATCCTTGTGGACAACGATGAGCGCAAGCTGGCAGCGCTCCAGCAGGGCTCGGTCCCCATCCATGAACGTTTTTTGCCCGAGCTGCTGGAACGCCACCGCGGATCGCGGCTGGTTTTCTCGTCTGATCTGAGAAAGGCTGCGGAGCAGAGCGCGGCGATCTTTATCGCTGTCGGCACCCCGCCCACCGAGCAAGGAGAAGCCGATCTCTCGTACGTAGAGTCGGTGGCGCGCGAGATAGCCGGAGCCATCCGCAGCTACAAGGTGGTGGTGGAGAAGAGCACAGTCCCGGTGTACACCAACACTTGGGTGCGGAAGGTACTGCTGCTGAACGGCGCGCCGGGTGACCGCTTCGACGTTGCTTCCAACCCCGAGTTTTTGCGCGAAGGCACTGCGGTCACCGACTTTCTTTACCCGGACCGGATTGTGTTAGGCGCCGACACAGAGCGGTGCGCCCACCTGCTGCGGGAGCTGTACCAGCCGCTTACCGACGGCAGCTATTACAGGCGGAAGAACGCGATCCCCGAGCCGGACAATGCCACCACGCCCCCTCCCGTGATTGTGACCAGCGCCAAGAGCGCGGAGCTGATCAAACACGCCTCCAATGCTTTCCTGGCCATGAAGATTTCTTTCATCAATGCCGTGGCTACAGTGTGCGAGAACGTGGGCGCGGACGTGCGCCAGGTGTGCGAAGGGATAGGCTCGGATTCGCGCATCGGCCGGCGTTTTCTCCGTCCTGGCCTGGGATATGGCGGATCGTGTTTCCCCAAGGACCTGCTGGCCTTTCGCGCCGTAGCTCGCGATGCGGGCTACGACTTTCACTTGCTCGACGAGGTGATGCGCATCAACGAGGACCAGCGGCAGCGGTTTTTGCGCAAGGTGAGGAACGCGCTCTGGACGTTGAAGGGTAAGCGCCTGGCGGTGCTGGGCGTCGCCTTCAAGGGAGGCACGGACGACATCCGTGAATCTCCGGCCGTCTGTGTGGTGGAGGCCCTGCTGCGCGACGGCAGCCAGGTAGCGGTGTACGATCCCGCTGCCATGGAAAGAGCGCGGGAAGTTTTGGGCGACAAGGTCACCTATGCCGCGAATCCCTACGAGGCGGTCGCCGGGGCAGACGCCGTGCTGGTGCTCACCGATTGGGAGGAGTTTGCCGGCCTTGACCTGGATCGAATCCGCGCCCTGCTGCGCTACCCCATCGTGATTGACGGCCGGAACCTGTACGATCCCGAGATCATGGCCGGGCGTGGATTCTTCTACTACTGCGTGGGGCGTCCCGAGGCGGCGCCACGCACCGAGCCCTCCACGAGGCCGGTAAGGTCGGAGACTCCCGAGTAACCCATGAAGTCATCGAGAATTGTAGTGACCGGCGGGGCCGGCTTTCTGGGATCGCACTTGTGCGACGCGCTGTTGGGAGAGGGACATTCTGTCGTCGCGGTGGATAACCTGATTACCGGGCGCCGCGCCAATCTGGAGCATCTGGGCAGCGATTCCCGGTTCGAATTCCTGGAACATGATATCTGCCGGCCCTTCGACTGCGGGCCTGTGGATTATGTTTTCAACTTCGCCTCGCCCGCGAGTCCGGTCGATTACTCGGAGCACGGGATTGAGACCCTGCGGGTGGGTTCTCTGGGCACGTTCCACGCGCTGGAGGTAGCCCGCAAATATGGCGCTCGCTTTTTTATGGCCTCCACCTCGGAATGTTACGGCGATCCCGAGGAGCACCCGCAAAGGGAAAGCTACTGGGGCCACGTGAACCCGATTGGGCCGCGCTCGGTCTACGATGAGGCCAAGCGTTTTTCCGAAGCTGCGACCGTCGCGTACCGCCGGTATCACCGCGTGGATACCAAGTTGGCGCGCATCTTCAATACCTACGGCCCGCGCATGCAGATCAACGACGGGCGAGTGATTCCCAACTTCATGAAGCAAGCGCTGGGCGGCGAAGATCTGACCGTCTACGGAGACGGAAGCCAGACGCGCAGTTTTTGCTACGTCAGCGACGAGATTGACGGTCTGCTGCGACTGGCGTGGTCTCAGGAAGCAGGCCCGGTGAACATCGGCAATCCTGGCGAGTTCACCATTCTGGAATGCGCGCAGAAAGTGCTTGCGGTCACCGGGTCGAAAAGCCAGATTCGGTACGAGCCGCTGCCCGCCGACGATCCCAAGCAGCGCCGGCCGGATATCACCAAGGCGCGAACCTTGCTGGGCTGGGAGCCCGGGGTAGATCTGGAGAGCGGGCTCAAGCTTTCGCTCGACTACTTCCGGCGAGCGGTGGCGGCGCTGGCCTCGGCGCGCGTCTAAGCCGCCTTCTATCAAGCCGAAGCGCCGCCGGGAGGAGCAAGCTGGAAGCTCTGCCCGGCACGAACAATTTCCTTCCACAGGGCCTCCCGGCCTAGTCCCGTACGAGCGGAGAAGGTGGCCAGCGGCGCGGGGCCGAGCGCTTCCCGAAGTTTTTCGATCGAATGTTGCAGCTGGTTGCTGGAAAGGCGGTCGCTCTTAGTGGCGACGAGCAAGAAGGGGCGCTGGTGAGCGCGCAGCCACTCGCAGAGCTGGATATCGGGTGCCTGCGGAGGAATGTTCGTGTCCACCAGCACCATGCAAAGCGCAAGCGTTCCCCGCTCCAGCAAATAAGGGTCAATAAAGCGCGGCCACTCGGCCGTAATCGCCTTGGATAGTTTCGCGTAGCCGTAGCCGGGAAGGTCGGCGAAAATCAATTCCGGGCGGGGACGTCCTGGCCAGCGGATCGCGAAGAAGTTGATGGTGCGGGTGCGACCGGGCGTGGAGCTGGTCTTTGCCACTTTCGATCCCAGCAGCGAATTGATCAAGCTGGACTTGCCGACGTTTGAGCGGCCCAGAAAGGCGATCTCCGGCGGCCCTGGGGGAGGGAAATGACGGGGATCCGAGGCTGCCGTAAGGAATTGAGACAAAACCTTCATGCGGGAACCTGAGATGGCGGCAGCCGATCAAAGGTCGGCCTCGAGAATGTTGTACCAGAAGGCGCGCAGAACCACTCCATGCCGCGGGCGCCCGCTGGAACCAGCTTCATCCGGAGGCGGGCAACAGGCGACGCCCGATGGCAAAAACTCTGCCGCGGTACGAACTACTGGCGCGCCGCAGGGCCTTCGACCGCTGGAGGCGGGAGCGTCGGAATGGGCTGCGGTTGTCCTGCTATTTCAGGCAGCGGCCCCTCCAGGGCTAATTGCAGCACTTCGTCCATGATGTCCACAAAGTGCAGCTTCATCTCCCTACGCAAATTTTCCGGAACTTCCGGTAAATCCTTTTCATTTTCCTTGGGCAGCAGGACCTCGAGCAGTCCGGCGCGGTGAGCGGCCAGAAGCTTTTCTTTCAGTCCCCCAATGGGTAGGACCTTGCCGCGCAAGGTGATTTCGCCGGTCATGGCGATGTCGCGCCGGACGGGAATACCGCTGAGCGCGCTGGCAATGGCAGTGGCAATGGTAATGCCGGCTGAAGGGCCATCCTTGGGGATAGCGCCTTCCGGCACATGAACGTGAATGTCGATATTGCGATAAAAGTCCCGGGCCAGCCCGAGGCGCGCCGCGCGCGAGCGCACGTACGACATGGCGGCCTGGGCTGATTCCTGCATCACGTCGCCCAATTTGCCGGTGAGGGTGAGCTTGCCCTTGCCATCCACGACCGTCACCTCGGTGGTGAGGATGGAGCCGCCCACCTCGGTCCACGCCAGTCCATTGACCAGACCGACCTCGCTTTTTTCGTGGACGGCCGTATCGCGGAATTTGGGCACGCCCAGGAAATCCTCGGTCGTTTCAGGCTTGATGGCAATGCTGTAGGCGGTGCCTTCTTTCACCACCTTGCGCGCCACCTTGCGGCACACGTTGCCGATCTCGCGCTCGAGGTTACGCACGCCGGCCTCGCGGGTGTAGTGGCGGATGATGGCCCGGATGGCATCGTCGCTGAACAGAATGTTCTTATCCGTCAGGCCAGCCTGCTCGCGCTGCTTGCGCACCAGGAATTGCTTGGCGATCTCCACCTTTTCCGCCTCGGTGTAGCCGTGCAGGCGCAAGACTTCCATGCGGTCCTGCAGGGCAGGGGGAATGGTGTGCATCACATTGGCGGTAGCGATAAAAAAGACCTGCGAAAGGTCGTATTCGACATCGAGGTAGTGGTCCACGAACATGAAATTTTGCTCGGGATCGAGCACCTCGAGGAGAGCGGCGGACGGATCGCCGCGGAAATCCATCGACATCTTGTCCACTTCGTCGAGCATGAAGACGGGGTTCCGGGTGCCGGCCTTCTTCATCATCTGGATGATCTGGCCGGGCAGGGCGCCGATGTAAGTGCGGCGGTGGCCGCGGATCTCGGCCTCGTCGCGCACGCCACCCAGCGACATGCGCACAAACTTGCGGCCGGTGGCCTTGGCAATCGACATTCCCAGAGAGGTCTTGCCGACGCCGGGAGGCCCTACGAAGCACAAGATGGAACCCTTGGGATTTTTGACCAGTTGGCGCACCGCGAGAAATTCCAGGATGCGCTCCTTGATCTTTTCCAGCCCGTAGTGATCTTCGTTCAGGACTTTTTCAGCCCGCGAGATGTTGCGGATTTCCTTGGATTTCTTTTTCCAGGGCACCGCCAGCAGCCAATCCAGGTAGTT
>JAMXLI010000284.1 GCA_024281115.1 Terriglobales bacterium
ATGGGATTCAGCCGGATGGCGGCTGAAGCGATGGGCGCTACCGAAGAACAAGCCCGGCTGCAAAACAGTTACCTCGGCTACCGCTCTGTCGTCCTGCAACTTGCGGGCGTGCGGGCCGCATGACCAAAGCCCTACGCAAAAAGGAGCAGCAGCCGGGTTGGATAGACGCTGACGCGTACCTGTTCGATATAGACGGCACGCTGCTTAACACACAGGACCTGGTGCATTACAACGCGTTTCATGACGCGCTGACGCAGGTTTACGAATCGACTGGGCGGATTGATGACGTTCCCGTCCACGGCAACACCGATGTTGGAATTCTGCGGGCGGTCACCGCGCGGACTGGAGTTCCCCAGAGCATTTTCCAGGCAAAACTTGCCGAAGCGCTTGAGCACATGCGCGGATCTGTCGTCCGCGGCGCGAAGGACTTGCGACCGCAACTCTGCCCTTCTGTTCTCGAGTTCCTATCGCGGCTGCAGCGCAGCGGAAAGGTGCTCGGAATCGTTTCCGGCAACCTCGAGCCCATCGGCTGGCTCAAGCTGGAGGCAGCCGGCATTCGCCAGTTCTTCAGCTTTGGTTCGTTCAGCGGCGCGCGTGAGCACCGTGTAGAGATTTTTCGCGAAGGCATCGCGCGTGCGCGGGAACTGCTCGGGGAGAGCGCCCGGGCGTGCGTAGTGGGCGACACCCCGGCCGACATTGTTGCAGCTCAGCAGCTTGGGGTCCCTGTGGTGGCAATCGCCACCGGCATCTACCCGCAAAACGAGCTGGCCAACCTGCATCCCGATCTCTCCGTCACTTGCTGTACCGACCTGCTCGCGCTGCTCGCTGAAAACCCAACCTGAAGCGGGATCGACCCCATAAGTACCCGCGGCTCACCCCGGAAGCGAACTCTCGTCACCTCACAACCTGCTTGGGCGCGCCCGCGTCCTAGGAAAGTACAGGTTATGAAACTGGTGATCTTCGGGCTGACGGTCAGCTCCTCGTGGGGCAATGGTCATGCCACGCTCTGGCGGGGGCTGCTCAAGTCGCTGGCCCGGCGTGGCCATAAAGTCACGTTCTTCGAACGCGATGTGCCTTATTACGCCTTGCACCGCGATCTGGAACAGGCGGAAGGTTTCGATCTCGTGTTTTACCGGGAATGGGAGGAGGTGCGCGAGTTTGCCCGGAAAGCGATCCACGGCTGCGATGCCGCCCTGGTGACTTCCTACTGCCCCGACGCGCGGGCGGCCTGCGACCTGGTGCTCTCGGCAAAGGTCTTGAAGGTTTTCTACGACCTGGACACGCCGGTAACGCTGGAACGCTTACAACGAGACGAAGACGTCGAATACATTCCCCGCGGCGGCCTCGGCCCCTTTGATCTGGTCCTCAGCTACACCGGCGGCAAGGCGCTCGACCAGCTGCGCGACCGGCTGGGAGCACGGCGAGTGGCGGCCCTTTACGGCAGCGTAGATCCTAGTCTTCACAAGCCCGTCCGGCGCTCGTCGCGCTACTCTTCCGATCTTTCCTATCTCGGCACCTACGCCTCCGACCGGCAACCGGCGTTGCAGGAATTATTTCTGGAGCCGGCACGGCGATTCCCAAAGAAAAAATTTCTGATCGGAGGAGCGCTGTATCCGGACGGCTTTCCCTGGCGAGACAACGTCTGGTTCGTGCGTCATGTGCCTCCTCCGGAACATCCCGCCTTCTATTCCTCATCGGCGCTTACCCTCAGCGTGACGCGCGCGGCCATGGCCGAGATGGGGTACTGTCCCTCGGGACGCCTGTTTGAGGCGGCCGCCTGTGGTACTCCCGTGGTAAGCGACACATGGGCCGGACTGGAAACGTTTTTCCAGCCGGGAAAAGAGATTTTTACCGTGACCTCCGCAGCGGACGTAGCCCATGTGCTCAGCCTTGAGGCGGGCCAGCTCCGGGACGTGGCAGAGCAAGCCCGTCAGCGTGCGCTGGACGAGCACACCTCCGACCATCGCGGCGCGACCTTGCTGCGCGAACTGGAGGCGGCGGCATGACCCATACCTGGGGCGTCATACCTGCCGCGGGGCTCGGCAGCCGCATTCAACCGCTGGCATTTTCCAAGGAACTGCTGCCGGTGGGCATCCGCCGCGACGGGGATGGGTCGGAGCGCCCCCGCGCCGTCAGCGAATACCTGGTGGATCGCATGCTGTTGGCAGGCGCCACACGTATCTGCTTCGTAGTTGCCCCTTCGAAAAACGACATCATCAGCTACTTCGGCGGCCGCATCGGCAGCGCCGACATTTGCTATGCGGTTCAGCAGAACCCGGCGGGGTTGTGCGACGCGCTGTTCGCCGCCCTGCCGTTCATCGGCGAGAACGACGAGGTGTTGATCGGCCTGCCCGACACCATCTGGTTTCCGGAGGATGGCTTCCGTGCTTTGCCCGCGGGCGAGTTTTCGTTCCTGCTGTTTCCAACCGATCAGCCGGAGCTGTTCGACGCGGTGGTCACCGACCCGGAAGACAACGTGTTGGAGGTGCAAGTCAAGCGCCAGGACGCCACTTCCACCTGGATCTGGGGTGCCTTCAAAATGCCGGCGTGCCAGCTGGCGGCATTGCATGATCTGTGGCTCGAACGGGAGCGCCAGGACCAGTACATGGGAACGCTGGTGAACGAATACATCCGGCGCGGCCATCGGGTGCGGG
Source organism: Terriglobales bacterium (assembly GCA_024281115.1). Taxonomy (GTDB): domain Bacteria; phylum Acidobacteriota; class Terriglobia; order Terriglobales; family Acidobacteriaceae; genus JAMXLI01. The sequence continues at coordinate 2,655 of JAMXLI010000284.1, forward strand.
GGGTGAAAGCGGGGGAGAGCTACGTGGATGCGGGGACGGCGCACGGCTTCCGCAACGCTTTGAATATTCTTGCCACTCCAGGGCCGCATGCCTTCAAAAAAGTCGCCTGACGGCGCTGGCGCAGTGGAGGAGATTGCGCGGGCAACAGGGTCGGGCCCGCGCTCCCACCTGCGGGTGCTCGTGCTTGCGGCACACCCGGACGACGAGACCCTGGGTGCATCCGCGGTCCTGGGCCGATGCGCCTTTCCGGCTGTCGCATTCCTGACCGACGGCGCACCTCGCAATCCGCAATTCCGGCCCGGCTGGAACGGTTCGCGGGAAGCCTATGCCGCAGCCCGCCGTCAGGAAGCTCTCACGGCGCTTTCCCTCGCGCAGGTCCCGCCGTCTGCGGTTTTCTGGCTCGGGGGGACGGACCTGGAGTCAGTATTCCAGCTGGAGACTTTGATCAGCCAGTGCATGGAGTTAATGCTCGCGTTCGCGCCCCAGATTTTGGTTACTCATCCGTATGAGGGTGGCCACCCCGATCACGACAGCGCCGCCCTGGTTGCCAGCGCCTCGGTCACACGCCTGCACGGGCGAAAATCCGCGGAATTACTGGAGATGACCTCCTATCACGCACGCGGGGACCGCCGCATTACGGGCGAATTCCTTCACGATGCCGGCGGCCACGAGTGGAACTCCGGAGCCCGATTGGTCTTGGACCGGGAGGAGCGCGACCGCAAAGCGCGCATG
>JAMXLI010000285.1 GCA_024281115.1 Terriglobales bacterium
CCATGCACCGCAATTGCGTCATTACCAACTAACTACTTGACAAAAATTTCCGCGACTCGTTTTTTTCGCGCATGAAAAAAATGCGCTCGCGAACTTTTCCGCACGCTCAAAATTTTTCGTGCTAGTATGCCGCACAGTCCACGAAATAGTTCGGGGCTTGCAGCCATCATCTTCTGCTTCCGCCGTTGCGGTAAGCACTCCTTCGCGGTTCATTGATACCCGGGCCGGCTGGCGGCCCAGCATGGTTAACGAATGTCGGCAACCACCACTTCGATTTCCCCAAATCCCTGGCTCCGGATCCTCGACGCGCTGGAAAAGAAAATCAACCGGCATTCCTACGATACCTGGCTCAAGCCAACGCGCTACAGCCACGCGACCGGCAGCGTCATCTATGTGCGCGTTCCTTCCGCGGACTTCGCGCATATCAGCGAGAAGTATTTCGACCTTATCCAGGAGGCGATCGACAATCTCGGCCTGGAATACGAGGACGTAAAGTTCGTCACGCCCGAGGACGATCCGGCGGCGACGCCGGTGCGGCACGACGGCGGATTGACGGCGCCCTCGCCCGCCGCTCCCCGGACGCAAGTTCCCGCCGGAACTGCGCCACTCCACCAGGCGCGCTTCGATTGGGACGGCGCCGCGCAACTGAATTCCCGCTATACCTTCGAGGCGTTCGTCATCGGCGCCGGCAACCAGTTCGCGCACGCCGCCTCCCTGGCCGTAGCCGAGCGCCCCTCCAAGGCTTACAACCCGCTCTTCCTGTATGGGGGCGTGGGGATGGGCAAGACCCACCTGATGCAGGCCATCGGGCACGAAATCAAGCGCCGCCAGCCGCAAGTGGCCATCTGCTACCTGTCGAGCGAGAAGTTCACCAACGAGATGATCAACTCGTTGCGCTACGACAAAATGACCAGCTTCCGCGACAAGTTTCGCGGGGTGGACGTGCTGCTCATTGACGACATCCAGTTCTTGGCCCAGAAGGAGCGCACCCAGGAAGAGTTCTTCCACACCTTCAACGCGCTGCACGAGTCCATGAAGCAGATCGTTATCGCCAGCGACCGTCCGCCCAAGGAGCTGGCCGAGATCGAGGACCGCCTGCGCAGCCGCTTTGAGTGGGGCTTGATTGCCGATATCCAGCCGCCGGATCTCGAGACCAAGGTGGCCATCCTGCAGAAGAAGGCGGAGCAGGAGCACGTGACCCTGCCCACCGACGTGGCCCTGTACATCGCCTCCAACATCCGCAGCAACGTGCGCGAGCTGGAAGGCGCGCTGATTCGCCTGATCGCGCACTCCTCCCTCATCGGAGCGCAGATCTCGCTGCCCTACACCCAGCAGGTGCTCAAGAACTTCATCGATTCGCAGGCCCGCAAGGTCACGATCGAAGCCATTCAAAAAGCCGTGGCCGAGCAGTTTGGGCTGCGTCTGGCGGAGATCAAGGCCAAGAACAACTCGCGCGCCATCGTCTATCCGCGTCAGATCGCCATGTACCTGGCCAAGCATTTGACCGAGGCCTCGCTGCCCGAGATTGGACGGCAGTTCGGCGGCAAGCACCACACCACCGTGCTGCACTCGGTGGAGAAGATTGACGACGTGCGCAAGGGCGACAAAGATTTGAACAGGATGCTCAATAAGCTGACGGAGACCCTGGGCGGATGAATTGCGCCCGGGCGCGCTTTTTCCACTCTGCCGCTTGGTCTTCCTCGCCTCCGCCTGTGGGCGTGCTGTGGAAGCTGTGTAACGGTGGGACCATGGCGCCTCCCTCCTCCTCGCTTTCCGCAACCCAGCCATTCCGGAAGGCCTTTATGAACAGCCATACGGCGGTTGCCAATGGGCCATGGACGCGGCTGGGAACCTAATTTCCACTTTTCCCCGCCGCCTACTGTTACTGCTGGTTTTTAAGGTTTTTCTTTTGATATAAGGGAAGCACTAATCCTGGGTCCCGCGACCCCTCTTCGGGTGGTTTCTATGCCGGCTGAAGCTCTGGTCACCGCAACGCAAGGTACGTCCACCATGGAAATCAACGTCAGCAAATCGGAACTGTTGCGGGAACTCACCGCCACCCAAGGCGTGGTCGAACGCAAGACCACCATTCCGATCCTGTCGAACTTCCTGTTTGAGGCCAGCGGCGACAAGCTCTCCATCACGGCCACCGATTTGGACCTGAGCCTGCGCACCTCCTGCACCGCCAAAGTGAAGAAAGAGGGTTCCTGCACCATCCCGGCGCGCAAACTCTACGACTACGTGCGCCTGCTGCCGGACGCGGACATCGCCATCCGCCTGATGGAGAATCATTGGGTCAACATCCGCTCCGGCCGCTCCAACACCAAGATGGTCGGCATGGCGCGGTCGAACTTCCCCAGCCTGCCGGCATTCCCCAACGCCGGGATCACCAAGATTCCCGCTTCTGTTCTGCGCACCCTGATCAGCAAGACCATTTTCGCGATTTCGAGCGAGGAGTCGCGCTACACGCTAAATGGCGCGCTCATGGTGCTGAAAGCGGAGTCCATCGTGATGGTGGCAACGGACGGGCACCGCCTGGCCCATATCGAGACCCAGGAGAAGTTTGCCGGCGTGGGCGAGGCCAAGACCCTGGTGCCGAAAAAAGCCATGGGCGAACTGCATTCGCTGTTGCAGAACACGGATGCTGACTTCGTGGAATTCGCCAAGGACGAATCCACGTTGTTTTTCCGCATTGGCACGCGTCTGCTGACCTCGCGCCAGCTGACCGGGCAATTTCCCAATTACGAGGCGGTGCTGCCCAAGGACAACAGCAAGTCGGTGGTGGTGCGTTGCGATGAGCTGGCCGGCGCCATTCAGCGCGTGGCCCAGTTCGCCGACGAGCGTTCGGGCGCGATCAAGGTCCGGCTGGAGAAAAATGAATTGAAGATCTCGTCGTCTTCCACCGAAGCCGGCGAATCCGAAGACGCGCTGGATACCTCCTACACCGGCGAAGCGATGACCATCGGCTTCAACTCCGGATACCTGCTCGACTTCCTGAAAGCCGCGGACTCCGAAGAAGTTCGCCTGGAGTTAAAGGACCCGCAGTCGGCCGGGCAGATGCGTCCCGAGGATTCCGAGCAGTATAAGTACCGCTACATCGTGATGCCTATGCGCATCTGAGCGGGCTCAACTTTCCTCTCGGCGGCGACACTCGCAGCGTGTCGCAACGATCCGCGCTTTCACCCCGTCCGCCGCTTGTAGTTCGTCCAGCCAAACCACAGGCCGTAGAAGAACGCCAGCAATGCGGCCGCCGCCAGGATGCTGATCCGAGTGGAACCGGTCACGCGGTGGCATACAACCAGGAAGTCGCCGCTCACGCCCAGCCCCAGGAAAACCATGGCCCCGAGCAGCAGGCGGCCCGCCTGCAAAACGAATTGCTCGCTGTCCTCGCCCAGGTAAACGATGCGATGGTAGGCGGCCGGCACCATCAGCAGGATGGTGGACACGGCAATCGCGGCCAGGCTGGCGAAGTGGATGTACTTGAGCGTGGCCGGCATCGCGTCGAATCCGTGCATGAGCACGATGATGAATTGGAAACCCAGCAGCGCCTGCGCGCCAGGCAGCACCATCCGGGTTTCCACCAGGACCTCTTTGACCTTGTCGGTGAGTTTGGGATCCTGCGACTCGCCTTTCTTCCGGTTTGCCACCTGATCACCTCCCCAGGGAAAGAGCCGGGACCAGCGAAAGCCGCCCGCGCGGCGAGCGCCCTTGGAAAACTCCAGGCCCGACCAGCACACCAGGGCCGTGATCAGGCCCAGTATGCCCGCCAGGGCTGCGCCTCGCGAGCCGAACGTCTTTTCGCCCGCCACGTACAGGTCCGCCGCGAGGGCCACCGCGAACGGCAGCAGCGCCAGGGGCAGAAGCCGGCTTACCATGGCGTGAAAGGCTTCGCTGATGCGGTGGCGCTCGACCAAATGGTGGTAGGGCGCCGGCAGCATCAACAAACCCAGGCTGACCAGCATCAATCCCAGCCCGATGGCTAAAACATTCTGCGAGAAGGCGCCCAGCCGAGTGAAGTCATCTTCAAAAAAAGACCGGTAATTAACTCCAATGAGGACTTGGCCCCCCAGAATCAGGATGCGGGCCTCGTTGAGCACGTTTTCGATCCGGTCTTTGAGTTCCGCCACTCGTATGTAGTTGCGGGCATTGCGGGGCAAGTTGCACAAACCCGAGGCGCGGACAGCAGCAGGCCTGCGGTTGACCAACTCCCGCCCTCCGACTACAGTACCCGCGTAGATCCGGGAGGCTTCCATGTTGAAAGGTTTCAGGCAGTTTCTGCTGCGCGGCAACGTGGTGGACCTGGCAGTGGCCGTGGTGGTGGGCGCGGCCTTTGGCGCCGTGGTGGCAGCCTTCGTCAAGGACCTGCTGACCCCGCTGATTGCGGCCCTCGTAGGCAAGCCCGATTTCTCATCCCTGCGCTTCACCATCAATGGCAGCGAGTTCCTCTACGGCGATTTCATCAATGCGCTGGTTTCCTTCATCCTGGTGGCGGCGGCGGTATATTTCTTTGTGGTCACGCCGGTCAATGCGCTGATCTCGCGCGCGCGCAAGGAGCCGCCGGCAGACCCGACCACCAAGAAGTGTCCCGAATGCCGCAGCGAAATTCCGATCGACGCTCGCCGTTGCAGCTTCTGCACCCAACCGGTGGCCAGCGCCGCTCCGGCCGCGTAGCAGCCCTGGCGCTCCTCTTAGCCCTGGCGGCCGGGGCTGCCGGCCAGCAGGCTGCTGGCCCGCGCCCGGCAGCGGCTTCCCTCCTGGACCGCGGCACCGTCCAGAACGGCATCTACCGCAACTCGGCCCTCGGCATTGAATGTGCGGTTCCTGCGGGCTGGGTTCTCCAGACCGAGGCCATCTCGCAGGCAGAAAGCGGCGTGAAGGGCAACAGTGTGGTGTTGTTTTCGGCCTTCGCGCGCGCTCCCCACACCTCTGGTGCGGGCGTGAACTCTTCCATCCTCATCGCCGCGGAGAGCCGCGCCTCAAATCCCGAGGTGAGTACCGCGCTTGAATACCTGGTGCTGGTGAAGGAAGCGGCTCATCTGGGCGGCCTCGAGCTCACCCAGCCGCCGCGCGCCACTCAGGCGGGGCAGCGCACCCTGTGGCGCGCAGACTTCGCCAGCGATCCAGAGCCTGGCTCCGGCCCCGGAAGCTACCAGATCAGCGAGGTCATGCTGGCCCGCGGCTACTTCGTCTCTTTCACGTTTGTAGCAGGCGGCCGGGAGGCCGCCGAATCCCTGCTGGCCAACCTGCATTTCACGCCACCTCGAGGTACGCTTCCCGGCACGTGGAACGCCAGCCCCAGGTGAGCCGCCGCGCTCGATGTGGGCAGCCGTTTCGTGCTTATGCGCGTTGAAGGCGAGCCTTGGGTCGCGCTACAGTCGAAGGGTGAGTTTCCGCCGTTTCGGGCCCCGTTGGTTGCTATGGGCCGCGCTTGTGCCTAGCGCCGCCTTGGCGTACGGGTCGAATCAGGGCGCACCTGCACTGCAAGATTTTGGCCCTTATGCGGCCGAGATTCGCGACGGCACCTACCACAACTACTTTTTCGGCCTTAGGTACGGAATTCCGGATGGCTGGCAGCCTAACCCGGTCTTCCACGTATCTGGCAATGATTCCGAACTCAATCTTCTACTGCTTGGCGCGCGCCGGGACCTGGGCGAAATCTCCTTTTTGCTTCTACGCGCCCAGCCTCTAAGCGGGCTGGGGCCGCAGGCGTATCTCGAACGTCTCCGCAACCAGGAGCATCTCGGCAAATTCAAGCGTTTCACCGCTGCAGGGCAGGAGTTCTTCCGAGCTGACGAGGACGCTATCGGGTCGCGCCACCGCGTCTTTCTGGCGTGTTTCCGGAGAGACTATGCCTTGATTTTCATCGTCAGGACCAGCGAAAGCGCGGCGCAACATGCTGAACGCCTGGTCTCCAGCGCAGTGTTCTCGGACCTGAAGATGCCCTCCGCATTCGACGCGCTTTTGCGCCAGAGAATTGCCCTGCGAGACGCTCCCGCCCACGGCGGTGTCTCCGGTAGTGCCTACCATAACGACTTGATCGGCCTTACGTACCTTTTCCCGCAAGGTTGGTCGCCGGTTCAGCGTCCGCAGATGCAAAGCGTGCTCGCATGGATGAACCAGGGTTTCGCCGAACGGCCCCAGCCTTCGGCCGG
>JAMXLI010000286.1 GCA_024281115.1 Terriglobales bacterium
GGCCCCATCCCATTCTCGCGTTACATGGAGGCGTGCCTCTACGATCCCGAGCTGGGCTACTACACGCGCCACGCCGAACAGTTTGGCAAGGCCGGCGATTTCTACACCTCGAGCGATGTACACGCGGTCTTCGGACGCCTGCTGGCCCGCCAGTTTGAAGAGATGTGGCGGGCATTCGGCCAGCCGCAACGCCTGCGGCTGCTGGAGCTGGGGCCGGGACGCGGCTTGTTCGCCCAGGACGTGCTTGACTGGGCTGAAAAGAAATTTCCCTCGTTCTTCGCGGCCCTGGAGTATGTCTGCGTGGAGCGGTCGCCCGCCTTGCGCGCCCGCATCGCCAACACCCTGACGCGGCACATCGCGAGCGGCAAGCTGGCGCTCCATTCGTCGCCGCCGGCCGCGCTGGACGGGCCCGTCATCGTCTTCGCCAACGAGTTCTTCGACGCGCTTCCCGTGGAAGTGGTCAGCCACCGCGGCCAGCTCTTGGTCGCCGCCGAGCACGAGGTGCTGGTAGAGACGTTTGCGCCGCCGCGGCCGGAGGTCCTGGAGTTCCTCGATCGTTACGCCGTTCACCCGGAGGCGGGAGAGCGCGTGGAGGCGTGCCTCGCCGGCTACGACACGATGGCGGAGCTGGCGGCGTCGCTGCGCCAGGCCATCGTGGTGGTCGTGGACTACGGCTACACTCGCCCCGAGCAGCTCGCCGGACGCCATCGCGGCACCGTCACCGCCTTTCGCCAGCACGCGCTCAGCCCCTCGCCCTACGACGCCCCCGGCGAGCAGGACATTACCGCCGACGTGAACTTCACCGCGCTGAAGGCGGCCGGCGAGCGTGAGGGACTGCGCAGCCTGGGACTGGTGACGCAAGCCCAGTTCCTGATGGGCATTGGCGAAGCCAACCAGTTTGCCGACGCCTTCGAAGACTGCGGCAGCCGCCAGGAGCAAGCCAAGGTCGCGCTGCAACTGAAACACCTGGTCACCCCCGCCGGCATGGGCGAAAGCTTTCACGTCCTTCTAATGGCCAACGGAGTGGAGGCAGGCTCGCTGAGCGGCCTCAAGTTTGCCGGCTAGCACGCTGATCGGTTTCAAGTTTGGCGGCTAGCCGGAGGGCTTCCCCGCGGCGGTCCGCCGGTTTGACCGCGCGCAAGCCTACGATCAGCTCGTAGTCCGGATCGCGAAAGTCCAATTTTTCCCCGGAGAGTTCCTCGGCGGCCAACCCGTGCAACAAGGCCAGCGACGAGAGGACGTTGCCGTAGGCTGTGAGTTCCACGTTCTCCGGCAGAAAGCACTCTTCGAACCGGAAGTTCCGCTTTTAACTTGCACAAAAGACTAGGCAAACTCGATTGGGCGCGACGCCGAACCGGAACGCGCATTCACAAGCAGAGAACCGGGAAAACGATTGAAGCAGGCTCCGGGGGTGTGCTAGGTTGGGAACATCATAGGTAGGAGGTAGGCTGGATGTTATCTCCGAGAGACTTGCTTATGGCCAACCATGATGAGTTCCGCCGGTTGGCACAAGAGCACACGCAGTACGCACAACGCCTCGAATCACTCACCCAGAAACGCTATCTCAGCGAAGACGAAAAATTAGAAGAAGTGCGGTTGAAGAAGCTGAAGCTGCGGTTGAAAGACCAGATGGAGCACATCGAGCGACAATACCGCGGCTCGAGCAACCAGGTCGCCTAGAACGTTCCATCCACCGTACCCGCCCCGCCAAGGGAAGTGCCTGTCTCCAAATCCTTCTGGTTGTGAATGCCTGTTCCAAGAAAGCGGACGGGAGCAGGCTCCTACCCCTATAATTTCAAAAGTCCATGGTTCGCGACGGTTATTACTACGGCCTGGGTCTAGCGGGCGGGGCGGTGCTGCTGGGATGGCTGGCAGGACCGTGGTGGGGAGCGCTGCCGCTGGTGCTGGCGGCGTTTTTCCTGTGGTTCTTTCGCGACCCGGAGCGGGCAATTCCGGCGGGAGCGGGGGCGGTGGTGTCGCCGGCGGACGGCAAGGTGACGGAGGTCTCGAGGGTGGAAGTAAACGGTGAGCCGCGGGCGCGCATCAGCATCTTTCTAAGCGTATTCGACGTACACGTGAACCGCAGCCCGATCGCAGGCACGATCCGGGAAGTCCGCTACCAGAAGGGGCAGTTTCACAATGCCATGGGAGCGGGAACGTCGGAAGGGAACGAGCAGAACATCGTGACCGTCGAAGGCGACGGGCACACGGTCGTGTTCAAGCAGATTGCGGGGTTGCTGGCGCGGCGCATCGTATTCACGAAAAGGCCGGGCGACCGGGTGGAACGCGGCGAGCGGGTGGGGATGATTAAATTCGGCTCGCGGGTGGACGTGATGGTGGAGGCGGGGGCGAGCCTGGCGGTGAAGGCAGGGGACCGGGTCCGCGGCGGGGCGAGCGTGCTGGCCACGGTGGAGGCACGAGGCGGGCTGATGGCGGCCGGAGGGGAACGGGAGAGCGCGGGAGGTGCAGGATGAGCCAGGGACATTTCCCGCTGCGGCGGCGGGACGACGATCCGACTCAGGCGCGGCGCTTGCGCAAGGGGATGTACCTGCTGCCGTCGCTGTTCACGACGGGGAACATCGCGTTCGGGTTTTACGCTATTTCCCAGATGATCCAAGGCAGCGCGGTGGACCCGTGGCACTTCGATTTTGCGGCCAAGGCGATCGGGTTCGCGGTGCTGTTCGACGGGCTGGACGGGCGCATCGCGCGCATGACGCACACGGAGAGCGCGTTCGGGCGGGAACTGGATTCACTAGCCGACGTGATCACGTTCGGGCTGGCGCCGGCGCTGCTGGGGTGGCTGTGGGGCTTCAAGCTGCTGCCGCAGATGACGGAAAGCGAGCTGCGCAACAACCTGATGCACCTGGGAGTGATCGCCAGCTTCCTGTTCCTGGTGGCAGGGGCGAGCCGGCTGGCGCGCTTCAACATCCAGATGAACCCGCAGCCCTCTAACCCGGGAAGGCCGGGGAAGAAATACTTTGTGGGGATGCCAATTCCGGCGGGCGCGGGCGTGATCGCGGCGGTGGTGCACTTCGCGGGCGGCGACCCGGTGAGCGAGTGGTGGGTGGCGTTGATCTGGCTGGGGCTGGTGGCGGCGTGCGCCTACCTGATGGTGAGCACGTGGCGGTTTTACAATTTCAAGGACCTGGACTTACGGCACCGGCACCCCTTCCGGCTGATTTTGCTGATCAGCGTGCTGTTTGCGGGGATCTGGTTCTTCTCGCGGCCGGTGCTGTTCATCATCGCGCTGGTGTACATGCTCTCGGGCGTGTTCTGGCGGCTGTTGTTCGTGCTGCGGCGGCGCGGCAATCCTCCTCCCACGGCCTATAACCAGGTCTCCGAGGCACAGTGAGCGAAAGCGGACAAGGAAGAGAACGAGGGAATGGCCTGCGAGTGGCCATTGTGGGGGCGGCCAGCCTGAAGGGCAAAGAAGTCGCCGAGCTGCTGAGCGAGCGGAATTTTCCGCGGCGCGACCTGAAGCTGCTGGATGACGACGAGACGATGGGGAAGCTGGAGGCGGTGGGCGAGGAGGTAACGTTCATCCAGAGCATCCGGGCGGAACAGTTCGAAAACGTGGACGTGGCGTTTTTCGCAGCCGGCCCGGAGTTCACGCACAAGCACTGGAAGCTGGCGCAGCAGGCGGGATGCGCGGTGGTGGACCTGTCATTCGCGCTGGAGAACGAAGCGGGGGCAACGCTGCGGGCGCCCTGGGTGGAACGCGAACTGGGGAAGGCACCGCGCGAGGCATCGCCGGTGGTGGTGGCGCACCCGGCGGCCATTGCGCTGGGACTCCTGCTGGCGCGCGCGCACAAGGCAGGAGCGGTGCAGAGGGCGGCGGGGACGGTGTTCGAGCCGGCGTCGGAGCGGGGGCAAGCGGGAGTGGACGAACTGCACGAGCAGACGGTGGGCCTACTTTCGTTTCACGAAACTCCGCAAAAAGTTTTTGGGCAACAGGTGGCATTCAATTTGATCCAGCGATACGGGGAGAACGTGACGCCGACGCTGGAAAGCGTGGAGCGGCGAGTGCTCGACCACCTGCGGCGGATAGGGCCGCAGCTGACAGTGCCCGCGCTGATGCTGGCGCAAGGTCCAATCTTCCACGGGTACGTGTTCTCGATTTACCTTGAGATGGAAGAGAAGGTGGCGGCGGGGGACCTGGCGCAGGCGCTGGCGGGAGAGCACGTGGCGCTGGCACGGCTGCCGGAGAGCGGACCGAGCAACGTGAAAGCGGCCGGGCAGGACGAGATCCAGGTGAGCTTGCGGCGGGACGCGGTGCAGGAGCGCGGGCTGTGGATCTGGGCGGCGGTGGACAACCTGCGGCTGGCGGCCAGCAACGCGGTGGAGTGCGCGCAGAGCCTGGCGGGGGTGCGGGGACCGGTGCAATGAGAGGAGCGAGCGCGGCAGTCCTGCTGCTGCTGGCGTGCACCGGCTGCGGTTACCACACGGGAGGGAAAGCGGCGACGCTGCCCAGCAGCGTAAAAACCATCTCCATTCCCGGGTTTGCGAACGGGACGCAGGTGTACCGGGTGGAGCAGACGCTGACCAGCGCGGTGGTGCGCGAGTTCATCACGCGCACCCATTACCGGGTGGCACACCAAGCGGACGCGGACTCGGACGCGGTGCTGAACGGGACGGTGCTGGCGACCACGTACAGCCCGCTGACCTACGACACGCGCAGCGGACACGCGGCGACGGTGCTGGTGCAGGTGGCGATGAAGGTGAGCCTGACCGACCGCAAGGGCAAAGTGCTGTTCGAGAACCCGTCGTACCTGTTCCTGGAGCAATACCAGGTATCGACGGTGCCGGCGAGCTTTTTCGAGGAGGACTCGCCGGCGCTGCAGCGGCTAGCGGGGGACTTTGCGCATTCGCTGGTGAGCGACATCCTGGAGGCGTACTGATGCGGCCGTTCGCGGCGGCGGAGCGGTTCGTGGCGGACGTGAGCAGCGGGAAGCTGCGGCCGGCGTACGTGTTCGTGGGCGACGAAGCATTTTTCCGGCGGCAGTGCCGGGAAGCGATCCTGGCGACGCTGGTACCGGCCGACCGGCGGGACTTCAGCCTGTTCGAATTCGACCTGGCGGAAACGGCGCTCGCCGAGATCCTGGACCGGGCGCGCACCGCGTCGCTGATGGCGCCATTCCAGGTGTTCTTCATCCGCAACGTGAAGCTGCTCTACGGGCGCGGGTCGAATGAAGAGAAGCTGGCGGCCATTGAAGCCTACGTCAAGAACCCCAATCCCGACGCGCTGTTGATCTTCCTGGCCGACCACATCAGCATTCCGGCGGACGCGCGGCGGATGGAGCTTACCGACCGCGACCGGTACGAGCGCATCCGGGAGACGCTGGGGGAATACTGCGGGGTGGTGGAACTGGGGCGAGTGGAGGAAGGCGACGCGGTGCGCTGGGTGAACGAGCAGGCCACGCGGGAGGGCGCGAAGATTGACGCGGACGCGGCGCGCGAGCTGGTGGACGCGCTGGGCGGCGACATGATGATGGTGGCGGGAGAGCTGGAGAAGCTGCTGCTGTACGCAGGCGAGCGGAAGCGCATCACGCTGGGGGACGTGGAGACGATGGTGCTGGCGGCGAAGCAGCGAACCATCTACGAGCTGACGGACGCGATTTCGTCCAAAGACCGGGTGCGGGCGCTGGCGGTGCTGGATGCGATGCTCTCCAGCGGAGAAGGCGAGGACGCGGCCATCGGACACCTGTACATGCTGGCGAAAATTTTCCGGCAGATGCTGGTGATTTCGGAGCGCAACGTGCGCGACCAGCGGGCGCTGTGGCAGGCGCTGTGGCAGGGATTCCGGGTGCCGCCGTTCGCCGCGGAGGACATCATCAAGCAGGCGCGGCGGTTCCAGTCCCGGCGGGAGTTGACGCAGGCGCTGCGGACGATCGGGCGCGCCGACCTGGCGCTGCGGTCGAACCCGGTGAGCCGGCGCCTGGTGCTGGAAAAGCTGGTGCTCGATCTGACGGCGCCCCCCGCCTCGACGGCGCCGGGATGGCAGCAGGAAGCGCTGCCGGTGTAGTCAAGTTCAGGGCAGCGTAGGGATCGCGATTGTGAACTGCCTTGCAGCAAGCGAAAGATTGCGCAGAACCTGCGATAAACAGCATTGAGTAGCTTCAGGGTGGCAATGATCAAGGCTTGACAGCATTTCGCGTGCTGTAATATAGCTCCCCCCATGGCACGGCAGATTATTCTGTTCGGGAGCCTGCTGTTTGTTGGCCTAACTGCCGGTGCGGCATACGTCGTGTGGTTTGTCTACAATCCTGATGGCATGTCATCAGCCTTTTATCTTGAAAACATGCAACACGCAATTCGCAGGCTAACGATTCCGTTGCCCACCATCGTCGTCCTGGGTCTGGTTTTTACCGCAGTGGCTTCCGTTCAGGCACGTAATGACCAGTATTTTCCTTGCTGGCCGCTGCGTGTTTGTGTGTTCTTGCCGTGGGTTTGATCACCCGATTGGGCAACATTCCAATCAATAACCGAGTACTGACTTGGAACATCGATTCTCCCCCACCAGACTGGTTGACTGTCTCTAGAGTTTGGTGGCGGCTTCAAACTGCACGGCTAATATTGCAGATCGCTGCGCTCTGCCTGGTGATATCCGCAGTACTGATGCGCATGAAATAACCGCGGGCAACCCATCAGCCACGGGAATTCATTGAGTTCGGCTAACAGTGGACGTCGGTAAACCCGCCGGCGGGCTGGACCACGATCGGGGACGCATCGTCCACGGTGCTGCCGAACGGCACGTTCCTGCTGGGAGACTGCTGCGATCAACCGCCCAAAACGGCGTTGTTCAACGCGAGCACGCTGAGCTGGACGCCGACCGGGACGGGGAAATTCGATGTGTACGACGAAGAAGGGCTGACGTTGCTGCCCAACGGGAAAGTGCTGACGGTGGACGCGTACGTGTTCCAGTACGACGCGAGCGGAACGAACTCGGAGATCTACACGCCCTCGACGGGAGCGTGGACCAGCGCGGGAAGCACGGTGGCGCAGCTGTGGGATTCCTGCGGAGGCTCGACGGCGGCTTCCTACGAGGTGGGGCCCATGGTGCTGCGTCCCGACGGAACGGTATTCGCGACCGGCGGAAACAGCTGCGGGGCGGGACATACGGCGATCTACCATTCGCAGACGGGGACGTGGACGGCGGGGCCGGATTTTCCGGGCCTGTACAACGTGGACGACGGGCCCGCGGCCCTGGAGCCGAACGGGAAAGTGCTGGTGTTTGCCAGCCCCAGCCGCTTCTA
>JAMXLI010000287.1 GCA_024281115.1 Terriglobales bacterium
GGTGTAGAGGATGATTTCTTTCAAACGGGTGAGATATTCGTAGGCTTCATCTGGCGAGGCGATGTCCGGCTCGCTGACAATCTCAATCAGCGGGACGCCGCTGCGGTTCAGGTCGACACCGGTCGCATCGCTAGATCCGGGAAAACCGTCGTGCAGACTCTTACCGGCGTCTTCTTCCATGTGAACTCGCGTGATCCCAATCTTCTTCGAACCTGACCCAAACTGAATTTCGATAAATCCGTGCTCCGCCAGCGGCTTGTCGTACTGCGAAATCTGGTACCCCTTGGGCAGGTCGGGATAAAAGTAGTTTTTGCGGGCGAAAATCGAGGTTTCCCGAAGCTGGCAATTCAAGGCCAACGCGGCCAGTACGGCGTACTCCACCGCCTGCCGGTTGAGGACCGGAAGCGCGCCCGGCCAGCCCAGGCACACCGGGCACGTGTTGGTATTAGGGGGATCGCCGAAACGGGTGGAGCAGGAGCAGAAAATTTTGGTCGCGGTGAGGAGCTGGACGTGGACTTCCAGCCCGATGACCGGCTCATACTTCGCCAGCACCGCCGCCGAAAGCTCCGCCGTCGCCATGGCGTGATTATAAAGCCGCGGTGCGAGCGCCAGCCCGTGGGAGACTTCGGGGCAGACTGGGTGCCACGCACCTCCACTTGGGCGTGCGACCCGGTCGTACTTTTCCTGCCATTGTCAGCGCCGCCGCTCCCGGGATATTCTGCCAGCCAGCCCAGGAACTCTTCCGGATCCATGGCCAATCTCTTCGAGCTTCCCCGTTATATCGCGGTCGAAGGCCCCATCCGCGTCGGCAAGAGCACGCTGGCGCGCATTCTGTCCGAGCGCATGAACGCGCAGCGCGTTTCCGAGCCCGAGGACAACCCCTTTCTGCGTTCTTTTTACGAAGGTGAACAGGGCGCGGCCTTCCAGGCCCAGCTCGCCTTCCTGGTGCGGCGCTTTGAGCAGCTGCGCGGCCTGGACGTCGGCCCCAAGTCGCAAAAGACCATCATCGCCGACTACATTTTCGAAAAGGACAAGCTCTTTGCCTACCTGAACCTCAGCGACATCGAGCTCGACACTTACAACCGCTACTACAACAATTTTCGCAAGCAGGTACCCACGCCCGACCTGGTCATCTACCTGCAGGCCACGCCCGAGGTGTTGAAGAAGCGGCTGAAAAAGAAGAGTGCGCCCGGGGAGAAGGCGATCAACGACGATTACCTCGAGGCGGTGGTGAAAGCCTACGAGCATTTTTTCTTCCACTACACCTCGTCGGACCTGCTCATTGTCAACACCTCCGATATCGATTTCGTGGACCGTAACGAGGACCTGCAGGAACTGCTGCGCAAGGTTTCCGCCCCGATCAAGGGAACCCAGTACTTCCTGCCCCTGGGCTCCGAAGAAGCCGCTACCGCCTGAAGGGCTTCATGGGTGTCCCCCTCTCGCTCGCCGGACGTGTGGCCCTGGTCAGCGGCGGCTCACGCGGCATCGGCGCCGCGACCGTGCGCCTGTTCGCTGCCGCGGGAGCCAAGGTAATGTTCAGCTACAACCGCGCCCAAGCGGAGGCGGAGCGCCTGGCGCAAGAGTGTGGCGCGGAGACTTGCTTCGCGGCGCATGCTGCTCTGAACTCTCCCGCCGATGCCGCCGGCCTGGTTCAAGCGTGCTGCCGAAAGTTCGGGCGCCTCGACGTGCTGGTGGCCAACCACGGCATATGGGATCCCAAGCCATTCTCGGTGAATGACATGACCGGGGAACAGTGGCGGCGCACGCTGGAGGTTAACCTGCACAGCGTGTTTGGCCTGCTGAAGCACGGAGTCGCACAGATGAAGCGGCAGCCGCGGCGCTCCGCGGCGGAGCCGGCGGGGCACGTGGTGCTGATCAGCTCCAGTTCCGGACAGGTTGGGGAAGCCTTCCACGCCGATTACACCGCCACCAAGGGCGCCCTGATCAGCCTGACCAAGGGAGTGGCCGCCGAGTTGGCCGCTGACGGAATCTACGTCAACTGCGTTGCTCCGGGCTGGGTGGAGACGGAAATGGTGGCCCCTGCGCTCGCAGACCACTCCGCCAGGCAGCGGATCACGAACAGTGTGCCGCTTGGCCGGTTGGGAAAACCCGAGGAAATTGCTGCCACCGTCCTGTTCCTGTGCACCCGTTTGGGGGGCTTTATCACCGGCGAGGTATTCAACGTGAATGGCGGCGAAGCCCTGGTAGGGTGAGGCCCTCGGCACGTCGCCGCAAAGCGCATTAGTCCCCGTTAGGGGTTTCGCTGAGGCGGGATGACGACATTGTCAATCAGCCGCGTTGTCCCGAGGAAGGCCGCGACCGCCAGCAGCGCACCCCCGCTCACGTCGTCCACGGGCTCCAGCGTGTCCGGGTCTACGATCTCCAGGTAATCCAGCCGGGCGTGCGGTTCGCGGGCGAACTCCGCACGCGCTTCCGCAACCAGTGCCTGCGCGCGCCGTTCGCCCTGAGACACCGCCTGCTCCGCCCGAGCGAGAGCGCGGTGCAGGACTTGCGCCGCTTGCCGTTGTTCCGGATTGAGGTAGGCGTTGCGCGAACTGAGGGCAACGCCATCGGAGGCGCGCACGATCGGGCACACCACGATGGCGACCGGAAAATTCAGCTCGCGCACCATGCGACGAATAATGGCCGCCTGCGCCGCGTCCTTTTGTCCAAAGTAGGCTACGTCCGGTTCAACGATGTGGAACAGCTTGCTGACCACCGTGGTGACACCGCGAAAGTGGCCCGGCCGGGAACGTCCGCACAGGCGGTCGCTCATACTTTCCACGGTGACGAAGGTGAGGCTCGGCCCGGCATACATTTGTTCCACCCCGGGGGCGAACAGAAGTTTCACACCCGCGGCTTCGAACTTGGCGCGATCGCCCTCGAAATCGCGTGGATAGCGCGCCAGATCCTCGCTCGGGCCGAACTGCAGGGGATTGACGAACAATGATGCCGCGACCACGTCGCACTCCCGGGCGGCAGCGTGCAGTAAGGAGAGATGCCCTTCATGCAAAGCTCCCATGGTGGGCACAAACCCCAGGCGCTGCCCGGAGGCGCGCAGGGCGCGGCACTGGTCACGCATCTCGTCAGGGTTGGTGATGATCTGCATCAAGGCAGCAGTGCCGGTGCGACCCGCGGCGCGGCCACGGGGCAATGGCCTATCTTCGCATCGCTCGCTTGCGCTCCAGCAAAGAATCCAGGGCCGCGTGTGTCTCCTTGGAGAGATGGTAGGACTCGCCATCGGAGGGATAGTTGCCGGAGATCACGTCGGCCTTGTAAGCCTGAACGGCCTGGCTGATCAAGGCAGCCGCGTCGCCATAGCGGCGGACAAACTTAGCCGGCGGGTTGAACGTAAGGTTCAGCAGGTCGTGGAAGACCAGGACCTGGCCGTCGCACTCCGGACCGGCGCCGATGCCGATGGTGGGCGTCCGCACCTCGGCGGTGATCATGGCGGCCACCTCGCGGGGAATGCCTTCCAGGTAAAGACAGCACACGCCGGCGCGGTCGAGAGCCACCGCGTCGCGCATGAGTTGCTCGATGGCGCCCAGCGTCTTGCCTTGCACCTTGTAACCGCCCATGGCATTCACCGACTGCGGGGTGAGGCCAATGTGGCCAGCCACCGGGATCTCGGCGTCAACAATGCGCTGGATCAGGTCAGCTCGCTTCTCGCCGCCCTCGATCTTCACCGCCTCCGCGCCGCCCTCCTTGGCCATGCGGGTTGCATTGCGCAAGGCTTCGTGCTCGTCCACCTGGTAAGAGCCGAACGGCATGTCGGCAATGAGGAGCGCGTGCACGACCGCGCGGCGCACGGCGCGGGTGTGGTGCAACATCTCGTCCATGGTCACTGGAAGCGTGTTCTCGTAGCCGAGCATGACCTGCGCCAGAGAGTCGCCCACCAGGACGATGTCTATTCCGGCTTCGTCCACCAGGCGCGCGCTGGCGTAGTCATACGCGGTCAGACAGGTGATGGGCTCATGCCGGGCTTTCTTTTCCTGGATGGTGGAGATGGTGGTCTTGCGGCGGGGCTCGCCGATAGGGGTGAGGCTCATAGTTCCTCCAGTGCACTTCCCTCTTCACGGGGGTGAAGTCCGGCCGGAGCCGGAGCGGAATAGCGCCTGTCGCTGCATTGGATGCAGCGTGCCTATTGTAGCTCCATAATGGTGGCGGGGATAGGACCCCAGTAGGGGGGGGCGCGAGAACCAGGAGAGATGCGTAATCCCCTAGGCTTCTATCACTTGGGTGCGGGTTAGCGCAGGCAGTGGGGTTGGCATCGAAATGCAGAAGCAGAAGGAGATTCCTATGACTCTGAAATCGTGGCTGCTTCCAGCTGTGCTGACCATGGCACTGGGTGCGCTGGGACAGCAGCCTGCGTCCCCAGCCCCGCCGCCGGCCGGATCACCGCCCCCGCCGCCGGGTACGACAGCATCACCAAACAGCGATCAGGCGGCGCAGCCACCCGACGCGCCCGCACCTCCGCCCAGTCCGGATGCCGGGCAGAATTCGAGCACGCCGGCCGAACCGTCGCAGAGCAGTACTTCGGCGGGCGAACCGCAGAACGCAGAGGCGGCGGAAAATTCCGGGCGTCCGCTTACCTCGGACGAGGTTCGATCGCAGATCGGGAAGAAGCTTCGAGGAGAGCCCGCTCTGTCCAGCCGCAACATCAGAGTGGAAGCCACCGCCGACTCTGTGGTGCTGAGCGGCACCGTGCCGACGAGCAACCAGCGCCTGCTCGCCGAACGCATCGCGCGCTCCTACGCAGGAAAGCGGAGCGTTACGAACAACTTGACCGTGGAAACGGGAGCGCCGGGCCAAAACGGCCAGCCGCAGCAGGCGACGCCCCCCGAGTCCCAGGGAGAACAGAATCCGCCCCCTCGATGATTTCCCGATGAACCGCCGGCCCGCCCAATCGGCGGGCCTTTTCTATTGCAAGGTGCGTTTCACTCCGATTGGTGCGTATATGGGCGCCCGGAACTATACTGGCGAGTCGCAAGCGCGTATTGGTCGTCCGAGAGCGCGTCTTCCAGCACCTATGGCTAGAAAAACCCAAGAGTCCCGCCGCCTGCAGCAACGCGCCGAAGCCGTGATTCCCGGCGGCGTGAATTCGCCTGTGCGCGCGTTTCGCGCGGTCGGCGGCGATCCTCCCTTCATCGTGCGCGGCGAGGGACCGCGGATCTGGGACGCCGACGGGAACGAGTACATTGACTACGTCGGGTCCTGGGGCCCGCTGGTACTGGGGCACGCGGCGCCGGCGGTGGTGGAGGCGGTGGTGGCGGCGGCGCGCAAGGGCACCAGCTTTGGCGCCTCCACACCGGCCGAGGCGGACCTGGCAGAGGTGGTGCTCTCCGCTTTTCCGGCCATGGAGAAGGTGCGCTTCGTCAGTTCCGGCACGGAAGCCACCATGTCCGCGATCCGCCTGGCGCGGGCTTACACTGGCCGCAAGTACATCGTGAAATTCGAGGGCTGCTACCACGGCCACGCCGACGCTCTGCTGGTTAAGGCGGGCTCGGGAGTGGCCACGCTCGGCATTCCGGGTTCGGCCGGCGTGCCGGAGGAATTCGCGCAGTTCACTCTGGCTCTGCCCTACAACAATGCCGATGCGGTGGACCAGGCCTTCAAGAAATTCCCGGGCCAGATTGCCTGTGTCATTGTTGAACCGGTGGTCGGCAACATGGGTTGCGTTCCGCCAGCGTCCGGCTTTCTCGACGCGCTGCGCTACATTACTTCGCGCGATAGCGCCCTGCTGATTTTCGACGAGGTGATGACCGGATTTCGCCTGGCGTTCGGCGGCGCGCAAGAGGTGTACGGCACCGCGCCCGATCTCACCACACTGGGAAAGATCATCGGAGGTGGGCTCCCGGTGGGTGCCTATGCCGGGCCGGCGGAAATCATGGACCTGGTAGCGCCGCTTGGTCCCATGTACCAGGCGGGCACGCTCTCCGGAAACCCTTTGGCCATGGCTGCAGGCCTGGCGACGCTCACCTACCTGCGCGACAACCGCGAAGTGTATGGCCGGATGGAGCGCACCGCCGCCACGCTGGTTACCATGGTCGCGAGCGCCGCGAAGGATGCGGGCGTGCCGCTCACCTGTAACCGGGTCGGCTCAATGTTCACATGGTTCTTTACCGCGCACCCGGTCACGGACTGGGAAAGTGCTGCCCGTTGCGACGTGGACGCCTTTGGCCGCTTCTACCGCGCCATGCTGGACGGCGGCGTTTATTTACCTCCTTCGCAGTTCGAGGCCGCGTTCCTGGGAACGGAGCACGCGGAGGAAGATGTGCGCCAGACGGTTTACGCGGCGCGACAGGCCTTCGCCGGAATTAAAGCCGCCCGCGCGGGTACGGCCACCAGTTAATCGGCGAAGATGCGGGCTCAGGGCGACGCCCATGCGGCTCGAGTTTGCAAAGGTCAATTCGGGAGTTGTGCAGAATTCTCGTCCTAGCCGCCGCTTACCAAACGTCAATTCGGAACATCCGGCCTATTCGTAACTCCCATCCGTCACCTTCTTAAGTTTAATTCAACGATATAAATCCCCTAGAACTACTCGTGATGTGGAGCAGATTTATGCCCGCTCTGAAAACACCCACGCCTGGTCTCGACAAACCATCTGAAGAGCAGCGCAGATCACCAGGGTGGCCGCATCCGGCCAAGATTTCCGCTGTTCGCCTGAGCAGACGCCGGCGCGAGAACCGCGCCCATATCCGGGTGCCCTCCTCGTTGCCCGTAAACGTAAAGTTTGGCGGTATTTATGAGCTGCTGGGCCAGACGCTCGACCTCAGTGCGCGCGGCATGCTGTTCGAACTCAACCACCCGCTCACACCCGGTACGCCCGTCGAGTTAGTCTTTCGGCTGCCGCAGAAACTGGTTGGAGCCGCTGCAATCTGGCTGCGTTGCCAGGCGCGCATCGTGCGCATAGAAAACGACAAGCCTCCCCACCGCTTCCGCCTTGCGGCCAAGATACTAAGTTACGAAACCTTCCGGGTTTTCTGATACGGCGGCCAGCGGCGCAGTCTCCGTGTCCTAGCTACCCTGCCTGGAGCGGCATCATCTCCGGAACCGTGACAAAGCTAAACCCCTGCTCCTGAGCGCGTACGATGACTTCGTCCACCGCCTGCACGGTGCAGGACCGGTCCGCGCCCATCTGACGATGCCCGCCATCGTGTAGAAGAATGACATCGCCGCCCCGCAGGCGTGGCCAGATCTTGTGCTCGATCTGGGCGGCAGACTTCGCGCTCCAATCAAAGCCCGAAACTCGCCACATTATGGTTTTGAGCCCATGCCGCCGCACCTGGCGCAGCGCCACCGGCGTGCGCCCGCCGAAGGGCGGCCGAAAAAGGCGGGAGTGGTCGCCCACCGCGTCGGCGAGTGCGCGCTCGCACTCCGATAGTTCGCGTTCTACCGCCGCTCCGCTGGCGAAGGCGAGGTTGGGGTGGGTGAAGGTATGGTTGCCGATGACGTGGCCAGCCTCGGCCACCTGACGCGCGAGTGCCGGCTTCTGTCGCACGAAGCGGCCGATCATAAAAAAAGTGGCGCGCACCTGCCGGCGCTCCAGGACTTCAAGCAGCCGCGCCGTCCAGGGGTCGTTGGGGCCGTCGTCGAAGGTGAGGGCGAGTTGTCGAGATTCAGGCGCGCCGCGCACGAAGGTGCGCCCATATAACTGGGATCCGGGCGCCATGCTGTGATAACCGGCCGCCACCGCCGCCAGTCCCGCCCCCGCCAGCATTGCCAGCATGCCGCGATTGTAGCAACCGCGCAGAGCAAAATTTGTGGGTGGTCAACCTTGGCGTGGGGAGTTGCAGAACCGGGGCTGTCTCACTGCAGTGGGAGGCGGCTTTGGTCCAGCGTGAGGCCCGCCCTGCTATTGCACCGACGGACGCGCTTGCAGGTAATTGTCTAAAGGGATATCGAAGTACATCAGTTCACCGCCGGCCGCGTTGCGTATTCCAGTGAGATAAAGGTGGCTACCGGACAGGGGCGACGATATTCCCTCCACGTCGAAAAATACGAAGCCAGCCTGGGTGGAGTGCGGCTCGACGGCGCGGGCCGCGAACCTGGCAGCGTCCATCTCCCGCAGGGTTTCGCCTTTTACCCCGCCCTTGACCTTGCCGCGGGGCACGGGCAACGGAAAGCGGGAGGGCTGATCGTTGCGCTGCGGCTTGGCCAGCCGGCGATAAAGATCGTCGCTGTCGAGCGGGCTCAGGCGCGCCCTCCCCCCGGTGACCAGTTGCACCTTCATATCGGTGAGTGCGACGGGCTGATCGCCATCGTTGCTGATGATCAGGCGAATGGGGAGGCAGCCCGCATCGCCATAGCGCACGGTGAAAATGTTCTGCTTGCTCCCGGTTTCATAGGGATCGGCTGCGGCGGTGACGTTTTCGGCGCGGTGCTGATCGCGCGCCGGATACTCACGTGCCGGCAGCACCGGGGGCGCGACGAACTCCTTCCTGGCAAAAGCGACCGCCGCCAGCAACAACAGCAGTAACAGGCTGCGCCTCGGAACAGGCATGTCCGATTATCCGACGGCATGCTGGGGTGAAACAACCCGGCCGCTGCAGCCCGCAGTAGAGGTACGAAGCCTGACCAGCCGTCCGGACCAAATTCGATCCCACGTATTCGTTGCCGCTTCTCTTGCCATGACGGCGAATGGTGGGCGAGATTGCTGTGCTCTGCCGGTCGAGTTCCCGCGAGATGATAGACTGTAGGTCGCCGGAGAGGTGGCCGAGTGGCTGAAGGCGGCGGTTTGCTAAACCGTTATAGGGTCAAAAGCTCTATCGGGGGTTCGAATCCCCCTCTCTCCGCCATATCGTTTATAATCAACGACTTACCGTCAAATCAAACCCATTAAATATTGTGCTGCGCTGTGCTGAACAACCTCCATTTCAGTCTCAGATCGCATCCTCCGAATCAACCTCGCCGTGTAAAGCCCTGATGTCAGCAACG
>JAMXLI010000288.1 GCA_024281115.1 Terriglobales bacterium
TTTCTTGCGCGCCACGGCAGGCTCGCCTCCGCTTCTGCTGCGGCGATTATGCAATAATCAAAGCGATGGAAGAGCGCGATTTCTTCGACGAACGGCTGGAAATGAAGCCGGCCAGCCTGAATTGTCCTCACTGCAAGCAGTCCGCCGACTACGAGCTGGGCTGGTTCGTGCGCACCAAGAAGAAGCAGCTGCCCCGCGGCGCCGATGAGCGTGACCGCGCCCGCTACGCCAAGGCCCGCTCCTACATGCTGCGCCGCGACGATATGATGGCTTGCAAGAACCTGCGCTGCCGCAAGCGCTTCGAGATTTCCGGCGTGCAGTCGGTTGTCTTTCTCGAGTAGGCGCACACCCGACCATTTTGAAACCTTGAGCGAAGGACGCGCTCCCCCGCTATCACATTCCCGCCGCCCGCTTTCATTTATACTGACCCGTTTGCAATCGCGATGCGCGGGGCGCCGTAGTGCCGCATATCGGCGGCATCTCGTGCCAGACGAACTGGCCGCCGTGGCCGCAGTGCGCAGCGAGCGTTGTTCCGAGGTGAAGGTTGAAGATCCTGGTTTGCATGAAGCAGGTGCCGCAGAAGGACGCACCCTTGAAGTTGAACGAGTCTGGCACGTGGATTCGCGAGGATGTCTCCTACGAGGTCAATGAGCCGGATGCTTACGCCCTGGAAGAGGCGCTGCGCCAGAAAGAGAAGCACAGCGGGGAAGTGGTGGTGATCACGGCGGGGCCGGCGCGCGCCCAGCAGGTGCTGCGCGAGGCCCTGGCCAAGGGCGCCGACCGTGCCATCCACCTGGAGGACGCCGGTTTCGTCGGCCTGGACGCCTTCAACACCGCGCGTGCCATCGCCGCCGCAATCAAGGACGAAAAATTCGACCTCATTTTTACCGGCTTGCAATCCGACGATTACGGCTTCGCCCAGACGGGCGTCATCCTGGCGGAACTGCTGGGCTGGCCGCATGCCACCATCATCATGCAGATCGAGAAGTCTGGCGACGGCATTCGCGTGAAGCGCGAACTGGAGGCCGGTTTCTTTCAGTTCGTTACCATGCCCTTGCCCGCGGTGCTCACCATTCAGTCCGGCATCAACAAGTTGCGTTACGCCACGCTGATCCGCATCAAGCAGGCCAAGAACAAGCCTCTGCGCAAGGTGGCGTTGGCCGAGGTCCAGTCCGCCCTGCTTCCCAACCTGCAGAAGATCGAGAAGCTGTACGTCCCCCAGAAGACCAAGAACACGGAGGTCCTGGAAGGCTCGCCCGGAGAAATCGCCAAGAAGCTCACGGAGAAGTTGCGCAACGAGGTCCGGGTGCTGGGATGATTCCGGCGAGGGCTCCACGGGAGTGCCGCCATGCATCCTAGTAAACAGCATGGAAAACGTACCGCAGGATGTTACGGCCTCCGATCTGGCCATGCGCAAGCAGCGCCTGGGAGCGGCGCTCAACGTTGTGGGTTGGGTGCTGATTGGCTTCGATTGCCTGATCGCGGTCTGGATTTGGGTGGGCTTGCGCAGCGGCTCCGACTTCTGGCTGTACTGGGTCGTCATTGAGGGAGTGCTGGGACTGGCGCTGATCTGGCTGGGAGCGCGACGGCGCGCTGAGGGCGCAAGATCGTTCGATCAGGCGGCCCGGCGCTAGCGCATTGGCCGGATAGCTGCGAACGGTTGCTCATAGTCACGGCTCAGGGCAGGGAATGTTGAGCGCGCTCGGCGCTGCCACACACCTGCCAGGGGATTGGATATTTCCATGCCCGATACCATTCTCGTCGTCGTTGAACAACGCGAAGGCAGGCTCAACCGCGTCTCCTGGGAAACCCTTGCCGCAGGGCAGGAGATTGCCGCCAAAACCGGCTGGGTTCTCGAGGCCGCCGTTTTGGGCAGCGGCGTTGCCGGGCTCGCCGGGGAAGTGGCACAGAAGAAAGTGGGCAAGGTTTACTCCATCGAGTCGCCCCGCCTGCAGCCCTACACACCGGATGCCTTCGTCCACGCGTTGAAGGAATTCATCTCTGCCCGCTCTCCCCGCCTGGTGCTCATGCCGCATACCTACCAGGTGCGCGATTTCGCCCCCCAGCTGGCCACGAGCCTGCAGCGGACGCTGATCAGCGATGCCGTCGGGTACAAGCACGAGGCAGGGAAGCTGCTCTTCACCCGGCAGATGTTCCAGGGCAAGTTCGCCGCAGACGTCGCCTTCACCGGCGATCCTCCCTGGTTCGTCACCTTCCAGAACGGCGCGTTTCGCGGAGATAAAGTGGAAGCCGGCAGCGCGCCGGTGGAAACCGTGAACGTCGAGATTCCGGCGGAGATCGTCCGCAATCAGCCGGACGAGGTTTTCAAGGAAGCCAAGCAGGCGGTGGACCTGACTCAAGCGGAAATCATCGTGGCCGTCGGCCGCGGCATCAAGGAGCAGAAGAACATCGAGATCGCGAAGCAACTGGCCGAAGCGCTGGGCGGAGAATTGGCGGCTTCGCGCCCCATCTGCGACTCCGGCTGGCTGCCCATGGACCGCCAGATCGGTTCTTCCGGCCAGACCGTCGCTCCCAAGCTCTATCTCGCGCTCGGCATCAGCGGCGCCATCCAGCACATTGTGGGCATGAAAGGGGCGCGCGCCATCGTGGCCATCAACAAGGATTCCGAGGCGCCCATCTTCGAGATTGCCGACTATGCGGTGGTCGGCAACCTGTTCGACATCGTTCCCCCCTTGATCGAGGAGATCAAGAAAGCAAAAGGCGCCTAGCCATGCTGACGGGGGAGAAGCCGCGCGCAGGGATGTCGGAACCAGGAGCTGAAGCCTGACCCTCGTCTTCCGCAAACCGTTGGAAGGCGTCGAGCGCCCGCAGATGGAGGCCGATGCCGTCATCGTGGGCGGCGGTCCCGCCGGCATGGCGTGCGCTTTGCGCCTGGCGCAGCTGATTGACGAACACAATGCGCGCCATCCCGACGCTCCCCTCAGCAAGGAAAACATTTACGTCCTGGAAAAATCGCGCGAGATCGGCCAGCACTGTCTTTCGGGGGCGCTGCTGGACCCTCGCTCCATGCGCGAACTGCTGCCCGGCTTCGAAAAGGAAGCTCCGCTTGACGCCGAGGTCAGCCGCGAAGCCGTCTATTACCTGACCAAAAATTCAAAATTCAAGCTGCCTATTACGCCCCCGCCCCTCCGCGACCATGGCAACTACGTCATCTCGCTGAACCGCTTTGTGAAATGGATGGGCGAAAAAGTGGAGGCGGCGGGCATCACCGTCTTCACCGGCTTTGCCGGCTCCGAGTTGCTGCTGGAAGGCGACCGCGTGGCCGGCGTACGCACCGACGACAAGGGCGTGGACAAGCACAACCAGCCCAAGGGCAATTTCGAGCCCGGCTACGATCTCAAGGCCAAGGTGGTCATCCTGGCCGAAGGCACCCGCGGCTCCCTCACTAAGGCATTGGTGGAACGCCTCCATCTCGATCGCGGGCGCAATCCGCAGGTCTACGGCGTGGGCGTGAAGGAGCTGTGGGAAGTGCCCGCCGGCCGCGTCGCTCCCGGCGAGGTCATTTACACCCTGGGATACCCACTCACCACCAGGGAGTATGGCGGCGCCTGGATTTACGGCTCTCCCAACAACATTGTTTCCCTCGGCTTCGTTACCGGGCTGGACTATCCCGACCCCCGTCTGGATCCCCAGCGCGTTCTGCAACAGTTCAAGCGGCATCCCTTCGTGGCGGCGCTGCTCGAAGGCGGCAAGATGATCCGTTACGGCGCCAAGTCGCTGCCTTATGGAGGATGGTGGGCGGTGCCGCCCCTAGCCGGCCACTGCTGGATGATCCTGGGCGACTCCGCGGGCCTGTTGAACTCGCAGCGCCTGAAAGGCATTCATCTCGCCATTAAGAGCGGCATGCTCGCAGCCGAAACTGCTTTCGAGTGCATGCTGAAAAACGACTGCACCGCCGCCGCTCTCTCCGCCTACCAGGCGCGTGTGGACGCGAGCTGGATCAAGACCGAACTGTGGAAGGTCCGCAACTTCCACCAGGGCTTCGAGCATGGTTTCTGGGCGGGCCTTCTACACACCGGCCTGCAGCAGGTCACCGGCGGGCGTGGTCTGCGCGCGCGCTACGCCGGGCAGCCGGGCTATAAGCGCATGCGCCCGCTTGCGGCGTTACCCGCCGACGGCGGCGCCGATGCGCACCTCATCGGGCCCGCCAAAGGCGACGGCAAACTTACCTTCGACAAGCTTACGGACCTCTATCACTCGGGCACCCGCCACGAGGAAGATCAGCCATCGCACCTGATCATCCACGACACCAATCTGTGCAGCCAGCGCTGTGTGGTGGAGTTTGGCAGCCCTTGCCAGAATTTTTGTCCGGCCAACGTCTACGAGATGGTGGACGACAGCGCTGCGCCCAACGGCAAGCGTATTTCGCTCAATCCCTCCAACTGCGTCCACTGCAAAACCTGCGACATCATGGATCCCTACCAGGTCATCACCTGGGTCCCGCCGGAAGGCGGCGGGGGACCCAACTACGACGGCATGTAGTGTTCGGCCCGCGAAATCGGGATCGCCGGCTGCAGAAGGCCGACCGCGCCTGTCATGCAGCATCCCTCCACGCACCCGGTCATCTATAATGATTAAGGTTTCCGACCGCCCTGTTCCTGTGGGCATACCCTGGACGCGGCGGCGGTGCTGTCCGGCTTGGGCCGCGGCAGCCGAGGGTGCGAGGGGAAACGCTCGCGCCTCCCGCTTCGCGAGAAGCATTGGAAAGGAGACGCCCGCAGCCATCCTGCGCCGCATCCCGCCTTCCCGCGATTCGCGCCCACGTTAGATCGCACCCGATTGCCGGCTGTCGAATGACGCATCTCACCGACAAACACGGCCGCACCATCACCGACCTGCGGATCGCCGTTACCGACCGGTGCAACTACCGTTGTGTCTATTGCCGCACCGGCACGGATGGGCCGCTCTACTCCGACCTGCCGTTCTCCGACTACCTGCGCATGGCGCGGCTGTTCCTGGAGCTCGGCATCGAAAAGATTCGCATCACCGGGGGCGAACCCCTGTTGCGCAACGGGGTGGTTGAATTCGTTCGCGAGCTCTCCAAGCTGCGCACCTGGCGCGGCATCCCGCCGGAGGTGGCCCTGACCACCAATGGCCATCTCCTTTCCGGCCTGGCGCAGCCGCTGAAAGATGCCGGCTTGTCCCGGGTAACGGTGAGCATGGACGCGGTGGATCCCGACCGTTTTGCCCGGATTACGCGCGTCTCCCATGGTTATGAAAGCGTGCTGGACGGCATCCGCGCCGCCCGAAGTGCCGGGCTCGATCCTGTAAAGGTGAATTGCGTCCTGGTGCGCGGCTTCAACGAGGACCAGGTGCCCGCATTCGGCCAGTTTGCCCGCCAGGAAGGCATCGTCGTCCGCTTCATCGAGTTCATGCCGCTGGAGGAGGACCGGGTCTGGTCGCCGGCAACGGTCGTGCGCCTCGAGGAAATCCTGGCCCGCATGGCTGAATTCCAGCCGCTGGTCGAGATTCCGCGCGGCGCCAGCGAAACCGCGCTCCGCTACCGCTTCGCCGACGGCATCGGCGAAATCGGGATCATCGCGCCCGTTTCCCACCCCTTTTGCGGCCATTGCAGCCGCGTGCGTATTACCTCGGACGGAAAAATTCGTACCTGCCTCTTTTCCGTTTGGGATCACGACTTGGCCGAGCTGATGCGTCGTGGCGCTGACGACGCGACAGTCCTGCAGTTCATCCGTGGCGTGGTGGATCGCAAGGAGGCCCGCCATCACATTGGCGAACCCGGCTTCGTTCCCGCCTCCCGTACCATGGTTCACATCGGCGGCTGATCTCCCGCGGAAGGCGCGCGGAAACCCGCCCCTTTTTGCTCTACTAACTCTCGCCTGTCTCTTTTTGTCATAATTCCCCACGATGCTCTCGCCAGCGCCTCCCCTGCCGGAGGTTGAACGCGCGCCCTCCACTTGGTGGCAGCGGACATTGCTGGCGGGCATCGTCGCTGCGGGCGCGTTACTTCGCTTTTCCTATATTGCCCGCAAGAGCTTCTGGCTGGACGAAGGCGTCAGCGTCGAGATCGCGCGCCTGGACTGGTCCAACTTCCTCCATATTCTTTGGCGGCGCGAGGGCAATATGGCCCTCTACTACGCGCTGCTGCGCGGATGGCTGCTGGTCGGCGGCTCGGAAGCCATGGTGCGCGCGCTCTCCGCCGTGTTCTCCGTCGCCACCTTGCCGGTCGTCTTCTTCCTGGGAAAGCGTTTGGCTGGCCCGCGCGCGGGGCTCGCCGCGGCCGCCCTGCTCGCGTTCCATGCCTGGCACATTCGCTATGCGCAGGAAGCGCGCAGCTACGCGCTTTACGTGTTCCTGGTTTCTCTCGCCTCGCTGCTGTTCCTGAAGGCGCTGCGTAATCCCTCGCGCAGCGCCTGGACGCGCTACGTCGCTGCCGCCGCGCTCGCCGTGTACAGCCACTTCTTCGCGCTTCTCGCGGTGTTGGCACACACAGCCTGGAGCCGCATCCGGCCCCTCGCCCCCGATGCGCGCGCGGAATACCGCCGGGCGCTGTACATCCTGGGTCTGCTTCTACTGCCCTTGCTGGTATTCATCGCCGTTCGTGGCATGGGACCCATCGCCTGGATCCCACGCCCTTCCGGGCGGGATCTGCATATGTTTTTCCTGTTTCTAACGGGCAACGGCTCTAACTGGCTGCTGGCGCTCTACGTTATCGCCGCGGGGGCCGCGCTGTGGATGCCGCGTCCCGCTTCCAGGCCTAGCGTCCCGGCCCTGCTGTTCCTGCTGTTTTGGCTGGGGCTGCCCGTCGTTGTTACCCTGGCATTCTCGTTCCTGCGGCCGGCATTTCTCCCTCGTTACCTGCTGATGTGTGTAGTGCCGCTGGTGCTGCTGGCAGCGATGGGACTGGCCCGCATACCGCCGCGCTGGCTGGCAGCCGCCCTGCTCGCGCTTATGTTGGCCTTCTCTCTGCGTGCGGTGCTGGCCTACTACCGCGCCGACTTCGATCTCGGCCGAGAAGACTGGCGGACGTGCACACGCGTTCTGCTGGACCACGCCCAACCGGGAGATGGTGTGCTCTTTCACTCCGCGCAGGCCCGCATGCCCTTTGAATACTATGCCGGCTTGCAGCCTGGCCGCCGCGCTCTGCGCATCATCTTTCCGGCGCAGAATTCCGGCGAAAGCGCGGTCCTCACCTCTCGGGATTTTCTCTCGAATACTAAGAACCTGCGCCTGGCGTCGCTCCCGGCACAGTACAGGCGCATTTGGGTGGTGCTGGCGCACAACCGCTTACCCACCGGCCAGGCGGACACGACCACTCGCGAAATTGAGGATTTCCTGCAGCAGCACTACGGACAGCCCGTTCGCAGCCAGTTTCCGGGTATTGATTTGCTTCTCTACGGAAGCAGTGCTCCAGCCCGGTGATGCGCTTCCCAGGGCGGCGCTCCAGCGCTCTTCAGGCACTCTCGATTTTGGGGAGAACGCCCCGCGGATTCTCTGCCACCCATTCCCAGGCGCGTTTGCCGTGCGGGTTCAGCACCGCGCGTGCCTCGCCGTATTCAGCCAACCGGTTCAAGACCGTGGTCACCGAGGCCAAAGGGTCTTTGTGATTCATCAGCAGGTCCCCGTAGCGGGCGCGGAGCTCGTCGCAGACCTGGCGTGCCGTCAGTGGCGACTTGGCTTCCAGCAACACCAGGCGGCAGGCGCGGGTGAAGCCCGGCTGCCGGCCATTGCCCCGGCGGTCCACCAGGTCGAGCAGCTCCTCGTCCAGCACCTCATCCCCGAACATGTTGGCCAGTCCGACAATGGTCTGCTTTACCGTTCCGATGCGCTTCATGATCTCGGCGCGTTCGCGCAACAGCTCGCGCAGTTCCCGCTGCGCCGCCCGGACTACCTCTTGCACGTGCGTGTCGTGTTCACGCGAACCCTTTAGCGGCTCGGCCATGCTGAACCCCATTCTTAGGTGCACATTCGCGCTCGTCGTGTTGGGTTTCCGCCCGTCGTAGAAACGGACCCATCCATGGGTTCACATACGTTCTTGGGCCCCGGTTGGTTCGTAAAAAATTATGCGGACACGCAAACCCCACCCTACAGTTCTCTGCGGGTTAGACTGTGAAGCACGCAGAATGTGAGCAGCAAATGATGCTGCCGCCGCTGCGTCTCGCGCGTAACAATTGTTATGACCGAGTGCGGCCCGCGGCGGTGGCGGGCCCCAAACGACGGACTTCTAAACGGGGGTGTCGGCGTTCGGCCCGTAAGAGCTGCGCCCCGGCGGGCCCCCGGCGTCCGTCGGATTCCTGCGGCCTGCATGCAGGTCAGTTGGGCGGACCCGCTTATCTTCGACGAAGTGTTCTGAATCCCGTTGTTCACGCTGATGGTGAGGTCCACGGGCGCGGTGGCGATCACGTGCACCACCCCGACGCTGTTGCAGGTAGTCGTGCCCCCATCACTGATGGTTGCGATGGCGTGGTTGGAGGTGTCCCACTGCAGCCCGTCCGCGATGGTTAGCGTGCGGCTGGAGTTGTCGTCGAATGTCCCCTTCGCACTAAATTCGGCGGTCCCGCGCGAAGCCGCGGTGGCCGTGGCCGAAGTCGGCGATACGGTGACGCTGCTCAGCCGTGGATGGCCTGCGCCGCATCCCGCCAGCAGCGCGGCGGCCAACGCTATGGCGGCAAACTGCAATCTGGCTTTCATTCCTTGTCTCCCCCAGCGTCTAGGATGCCGCTTTGTGGCGCGAGTTTGCTCTCGCGTCCCGGCTCTCCTGGGCGCTGTTCTGTTCTCGATGGTGGATTGGCTTTGCCCGCCGGCCAGTGCAGGAGAAGCGCTGCCCTCCATAGACCCACCCGGCCGCGGATAGTTGCGGAAGCAGCGGGCAGAATCGCGGAAATGCGAAACACGTTCCACAAGCCAAACCACACTCGCCGACAGTTTCTCCTGGCCCTAGTAATTGCTTGACTCATGCAAGTATCCTTCGTTAGCCTTGGACCATGAAGCCGCACGAGCTGCACGTTTGGGCCGCCGAGCTCGAGCACTTAGCCGACCACCTGGGTCGCGCTGGCCCCGATGAGGTTTGCTGCGCCGGCCTCACCTCGCGCCAGTGCAGCTTGCTTCGCACCCTGCGGCGAGGGCAGGGCGAGCGGATTTCCAATCTCGCCGCCGCCGCCGGCATCACCCCCAGCGCCATGACCAGGGTCCTGGAAAAACTGGAGGCGCGCCGCCTGGTGCGCCGTGTCCGCTCGCGCTCCCAGGACGGCCGCGCCGCCGCCGTGGCGATCACGCCCGAGGGACGCAAGGTATTGGGCGAAATTGACCGCCTGCTGCAGCACCGCATGCGCCGCATCCTGGGCGCCATCCCGCCGCCGCTCCGCCCCCCGGTGCTGGCCACCGTTCGCGTCCTGAACCAGGCACTGTCTCCGGCAGGTTGCTGCCGGCTCAACGGCGAGTGGCCTGAAATTTCCGTATGTTGTTCCGTGCTGGGCGGCGATCGCTCTGCCGCCGCCGGAAGGAGCTGATCCGTGAATCCCAAAACTGCCGACCTCGTGGAAAAAGTTAAGGAGCGTTATGGCGCGATTGCCCGCGGCGAGCAGCGCGGCTGCGGCTGCGGCAGCGATTCTGCCGACCACGTCGCCCGCGTCCTCGGGTACTCGCAGGAGGAGATCACCGGCACTTCCGGCAACCTGGGCCTGGGCTGCGGCAATCCTCTCGCCCTCGCCGAAATCGTTCCCGGCATGACCGTTCTGGACCTGGGCAGCGGCGCCGGGTTCGACGCGTTTCTCGCATGGCGCAAGCTCGGATCTTCGGGAACTGTCATTGGCGTGGACATGACCGACGACATGCTTGCGCTGGCACGCCAGAACGCGGTCTCGCTGGGCGCCAGCAATGTGGAGTTTCGCCACGGGCGCATCGAAGACCTTCCTGTAGCGGCGGCCAGCGTAGACCTGGTCATCAGCAACTGCG
>JAMXLI010000289.1 GCA_024281115.1 Terriglobales bacterium
GGCTGCGCTCTGCTACATTCAGCAAGCCAGCATGTGTTACATACCAGCGGCCATTGAAATATGTGACATCACCCTTGGTGACAGAAATTCCATATCGAGTGAGCAGGCTTTTTAGGACGTTAACTGCAACTCGCGTCAAGTCCCCAAATAGTAACTTGGCTCTCTTGACCTCGCGTGCCACATTGGGCTGTGCACTTCGCATAAGTTCTCCGGCGCAATATGCAATCTGTTTACGGATATTTTATCTGATATCAGATGAAGCCGTCAAGGCGCATACGTGCGGGCAAACCTGAACTGGACTTACGCGCAGTTGGCAGGCGAATCCGCGAACTCCGGGGGTTTGATATGACTCAGCAGGAATTTGCCCGCCGGATCGGTATAGCTCAGAGCCACCTTTCTGCGTTGGAGCACGGTCAGAGAGAGCCCGGTGCCTCCGTGCTATTCGCAATCAGTCGGGAATTCGGCAAAACAGTTGATTGGCTTTTGACCGGAGAGCCGCGCAGCTAGGCTGTAAGACCTGTGGTGACTGACCGCAGACGGCTAGCACCAGATCATTAGTGGGCATTCGCTTCGGGGGCCCTTGACTGGCGGTTGGTCGGGTGGCATAAAGAACAAGACCTACCGGAATCCTCCAGCGGTGCTGCCGGGCACCTGATGGACGAGGCATTTCATAGCATGGTGGGGGCTGCTCCCCATGAGCAGGCAATCCCACATGGCACTTGAGCAGTGACGATTTGAAGAAGGCGTTACGGGAATGTGTTTGTTGCGCTGGGGTTTGATCATTTTGCCTGTGAATTAGGCGGGTAGCTGATTTTGTTCGGTCGGGTCTGCGTGCAAGCTGCTGAAATGCCTTACGTTTGAGAAACGCCCCCGAGGACACAGGCCCATTTGAGCCTGCTGCCGAGTGAGCCGTCCGGCCGCCTGCGGGCGGGAAGGGTGCCCTTGTAGGTGACGTTGTGTATGTTGTGTACGTTGTTTGCAGGGACTTTCGGGGTCGTCCGAACAGGCCCAAAGTCGCGCATGAAGCGTCTCCTCGGCGGTGCACGTATGCACGTTGAGCACGTTGTCCGAAGCTGATCCCAAGCTGCGACAGGGGCAAAAAATACGAAACGAACCCAACATCTCCTTTGTTTTCAGCGCGGGAGTAAATAGAACGTCAACGAAATCGCACGATTCCGGTGGAAGGCTACGCGAATACCGGCCAGCTGTACCCACCCCCGGGGACACCGGCGGCACGGATCCTCCTGGGCCATTTGTGCAATCCAGAACCTGCCGCGCGTCGGGCCAGTGGACCCTTATCCTGGTGCTCCTCCTGGGTTGGGGAGCAATCTACCTTTCCGGCCTGTTCAGCCCCGCCCTGCTTGACGATGCGGACTCGGTGCATGCGGAAGCCGCGCGCGAGATGCTGGTACGGCACGACTGGGTCACGCTGCACGCGGATGGGATCCGTTACCTGGAAAAAGCGCCTTTGCTCTACTGGGCCATGGCGGCGAGTTTCCTGGTATTCGGGGTGTCGGAGTGGGCGGCGCGGCTGCCGCTCGCGCTGGGCTGCCTGGGATTGATAGTTGCAAGCTACGCGCTGGGAAAACGCGCCTACGGACCGCGGGGTGGGTTGTGGGCAGCGCTGGCGGTGTGCACCTCTCCCGGCATTTATCTTTTCACGCGCTTTCAGATTCCCGACGCGCTGGTCGCGCTCTGGCTCACTTGGGGATGCCTGTTTTTTCTTCGGGCGCTCCAGGAGAATCCGCCTTCCCGCATCGCATGCTGGGGCCTGGCCGCCACTGCGGCCTTCAATGTCCTGACCAAGGGACTGATCGGACTGCTGTTCCCGGCGGCCATCGTATTGGTTTTCCTGACGCTCACCCGCAACCTGCGCTTCCTGGCCCGCATGCGCCTGCTCTCCAGTTTCCTGGTGTTCCTGGCGATTGCGGCGCCCTGGCACATACTGGCTGCCCTGCGCAACCCTTCCCAAGGCGCGGTCCGCGGCTTTCTCTGGTTCTATTTCGTGAATGAACATTTTCTCCGTTATCTGAACAAACGCGTGCCGCGCGATTACGACACCGTCCCGCTGCTTATTTTTTGGGGCTTGCTGCTGGTTTGGCTGGTGCCCTGGAGCGCATGGCTCGCCCCGGCTATCCATGACCTCGGAAAAAATTGGCGTGCGAGGAAAAGGCCCGGGGGCCGCGTCCAGGCCGACCTGCTGTTTGCGGTGTGGGCCCTGGTCATCGTGGGATTTTTCAGTTTCTCCACCCGCCAGGAGTACTACACGCTGCCCGCGGTGCCGGCCTTAGCGCTTCTGATCGGAGGATGGCTGGCGCGGGAAGAGGAAGCGCCGCTGGACCCCAGCCTGCGCCGCGCCGGCAGAATCGCCTCATGGGTAATTCTGGCCATGGGCTTGGCGGCGGCGGCGGCCGGTGTGGCGCTGCTGGCGTCATCACGCGCAGCGCCGCCGGGCGCTGATCTGGCGGACCTGCTGAAGCGAAACCCGCAGGAATACGCGCTCTCCTTCGGGCACATTTTCGATCTCACCCCGCGCGCGCTGGGAGCATTTCGTGGACCGCTGCTGCTGTTGGTCGTGGCGCTTCCCGCCGGCGCCATCGTGAACTGGTGGTACCGGCGGAGAGGAGCACCGGGAAAAGGCAACGTGGCGCTGGCATTGATGGCGACCGTGCTGCTGCTGGCAGTGCACGCGGGCCTGGTTCGCTTCAGCCCTATCCTCTCGTCCAAGGCGCTCGCCGAGGCGATCCAACCAGTTTTCCGACCCGGCGATACCATCGTGATTGCCGGCGAGTACGAGTCGGCTTCGACGTTGAACTTTTACACGCGCCAGCCGGTGCATATCCTCCACGAGCGTAGCGCCAACCTATGGTACGGGTCGTTTTTCCCCGACGCGCCGCAGGTGTTCGAGACGCAAGAATCGTTTGCGCGCTTGTGGGCAGGCGCCGCCCGCGTGTTCCTGTGGACGGACACGAGCGCGCCACCGCAGCTCGCCGGCCTGGCGGCCTATGAGCTAGCGCGCAGCGGCGGGAAGTACATTTTCGTCAATCATGCAGGGCCGCGCTGAACAGTTCAGGCCGGGCGGAGCTTTTTGTCTTTCAGAATAAAACGCTGCCCCCGCCAGAAAACCGTGCGTCCGGTATAGCTACCCACCCAAACCACCACCGCGACAAGGTCGCGCAAGGGGAGCAGCCAGAAATGCCGCAGTACCAGGCGGTCGCCGATGACGCGAACGCCGACCACGAGAGCCATGAGCATGCGCGAAAGCAGGGCGGCGGCCAACAGGGCCCAGGCCCAGCGTGCGCCGCGGGAAAACAGGGTGGCCAGCAGCGCCCAAGGCAAGCCGAAGGTCAGTAGCAGGCCGAAATATCCCCAGCTGCGAGAGTTGCGAGTGCTGCGGCCCCAGCGCAGCTGGTGAGCCAGGAAATCGCGGAACGAGTAGGCGGGCACGAAGGTTTCGACCACGGTGGGGGCCAGCTCCACCTTATAACCAGCGGCGGCCACGCGCGCACCCAATTCGAAATCGTCGGCCAGGTAGTCGAGCACGGATTCAAAGCCGCCAATCGCGTGCAGAGCTTCGCGCCGCAAAGCCAAGGTCGAGCCCAGGGCAAAATGCAGCCCGCTCTCGATGGTGCGCGCCGCCAGCACTCCCGCCATGAACTCGGCGCTGATGCCGAGCGCCTCCAGGCGGGACCCCAGGGTGGGAGCAGCCTGCCCGCGATAAAGCGCGGTCACCAGTCCCACGCGGGGATCGCTGAACTTACCCATGACCCGGGCCAGGTAATCCGGAGGAACGCGAATGTCGCTATCGTTCACCAGCACGAAAGGATGGCGGGCGAGCGGGAGCATCTGCACCAGGTTGCTGACTTTCACGTTCGAACCGAGGATTTCCGAACATACCAGCAGGCGGATGGCGCAGGCGGGAAACTCGCGCTGCAGCGCCTCCACCAGGCTCACCGCCGGATCGTTGCGATCGCTAACGCCGAAGATGATCTCGAATTCCGGATAGTCCTGACGACAGTGGCTGCGAAAGCTCTCGTACATCTCCGGGTCGGTGCCGCGCAGGGGCTTGAGGATGCTGACCGGCGGCGTGTAGGGAGGCGAACCGCCGGCGGCGGAACGGGCGCGCAGGTAGGCCAGAGCACTGCAGGCACACAGCAGGTAGAAGCCGATGCCGCACAGCGCACCCGTGCCGAACACCACCTGCAGCGCATTCAAAATGTGCATCGGCAATTATTCGTAGCGCAGACTCTCGATGGGATCAAGGTTAGCAGCTTTCCAAGCGGGATAGATGCCAAAGAGGAGTCCCTCCACAGCGGCCGAGCCGAAGCCGAAAGACGTCCAGAACCACGACATGCGCGCCGGCAGCGCCGACCAGAACAGGGGAATGACGGAGGTGATCAGGCCGCCGAGCAGCACGCCCAGAATGCCGCCCAACGCGGTCAGGGTAATGGCTTCCAGGGTGAATTGCAGCAGGATATCGTGCTTGCGTGCGCCGATGGCCTTGCGCACCCCGATTTCCCGGGTGCGCTCGGTCACCGATACCAGCATGATGTTCATCACTCCCACGCCCCCCACCAACAAGCCCACGCTCGATACCGCGAACATGAAGATGAAAACAGCGCCGGTGATCTGGTTCCAGACGTCGGAGAGCGAATCCTGAGTGAAGACGGAGAAGTTGTCGGGCTTGTCCGGCGGGACCCTCCGCCGCCGCCGCAGCAGCTCACGCATCTCGTCCATGGCCTTGGGCATATCTTCGTGAGAAGTGGCCTTCACGCTGATCCAGTGCGCCTTCTGCTCAGGGTGCAGTTTGCGGAAGGTGCTCAGCGGGAACAGCACCTTGTTGTCTTCCGGGTTGGCGCCCCCGGCGAACACGGTTTTCTGCCGCTCGATGACACCCACGACGGTGAACGACTGTCCTTCGATATCAATCTGCTTGCCCAGGGGGTCTTCACTGGGGAAGAGCTCGTCCGCGGTTTCCGAGCCGAGGGCAATGACCGGGGAATGGCGCTCGTCGTCCACCTCGCTGAACCAGCGCCCGGCGCGCATTTTGAGGTCGTACACGTCCTTGACGGCCGCCGTATCACCTTCCAGGATGGTGTTCTTGGCGCGGCGCCCTTTGTACTTGACCACGTAGGTGCCGGCGTTGAACTGGGGCATGAAATAGCGCACCCCCGCGGTCACATACTTGACGTGCGGCAGCGACTTCATGGCTTCGGCGTCTTCGAAGGTGAGCTCCTTGCGGGTACGCATCTCTTCCGAGGGACGGCCGAAGGTAAACACCTCCATATGAAAGGCGAAGACAATGTTAGACCCCATTTCGCTGATGACGCTGCGAACGTTGTCGTTCAGGCCGCGCACCACCGAGGAGATGCCGATGACGACGGCCACTCCAATCACAATGCCGAGCACCGTAAGCGAGGAGCGCAGCTTGTTGGCCCGAATAGTGGCCAGCGCCATCCGCACGACCTCGCCGTAATCGCTCTTTCGCATCATGCAACTGCGCCTTCACGGGCCAGGAGAACCACGCGGCCCGATTCCCTGCGCCCGGTTCTTCCGGCCGCGGGGGCTGGCGGCTCAGGCTTCGAACCGCAGGGCCGCAATGGGATCGAGGCGGGCGGCGCGCCGCGCCGGATAAACCCCGAAAAATAAACCGACGCTGGCCGAAACCAGCAATCCCGCCGCCACCGCCCAGAGCTTGATGACCGAGGGCATTCCAACCAGCAAGGTAATGGTTTTGGCTACGCTGATTCCGAACACCACCCCCAACAACCCGCCCACCAACGCCATGGTGGCGGATTCGATCAGGAACTGCAGGAGCACGTCGGACCTGCGCGCCCCCATCGCCTTCCGTATGCCGATCTCGCGGGTACGCTCCGTCACCGACAC
This sequence comes from Terriglobales bacterium, assembly GCA_024281115.1. GTDB lineage: Bacteria > Acidobacteriota > Terriglobia > Terriglobales > Acidobacteriaceae > JAMXLI01. Next base: position 5,887 of record JAMXLI010000289.1, read on the forward strand.
CAGCATGATGTTCATGATGACAATGCCGCCCACCACCAGCGAGATGGCGGCGATGGCCACCATGGCGATGAAAAACGTTCCGCTCAGGTCCGCCCACATGCTGAGAAAGTTCTGGTTGGTTTCCGCGGCAAAGCTGTCGGGGTGGCCGGGCATATCGTGGCGGCGAGCGCGCAAGACGGCGCGCGCCTCGTCTAAGGCCGATTCCAGCGTGGCCACCCCGTAAGACTTTCCGGAGATGCGGATGCTGGTGTGAGACCCGTATTGCCGCAGCCACGAGGTAATGGGAACCAGCACATAATTATCGCGACTCTGACCCAGCGTCTTGCCTTCTTTGCGCCCGACGCCGATGACGGTGTACACGCGATTGTCAACCCGGATTTCCTTGCCCAGCGGGTCCACGCCCGGCAGCAGCTTTTCGACGATGTCGTTGCCGATGATGGCGACCCGGGCGGCAGTGTTCACGTCGTTCTCGTTGAGAAAACGGCCGGCAACCAGATCGAGGTCCATGATGGGCGCCATGGAAGGCGTGAAGCCACGCACCCAGGTGTCGGTGCTGTTCTGCTCCGCGAATTTGACGTGGCCGTTGGGGTTGAAGGTGCTGGCCCCAAGGTATTGGCAGCGCTTGCAGGCCTCAAGCACGGCGCGATAGTCCTCCAGGGTGAGGTCTTTGCGCTTGGTTTGCTCGAGATACTGGTCGATATTGGTGATGACCCCGCTGGTCTTGCCGATGAGGAAGACGTCGGCACCCAGGCGGAAGATCTTCTCGGCGACGTAGCCATTGATGCCGTTGACGAAAGTAACCACCGCGATCACGGCGGCCACCCCGATCACAACGCCCAGTAAAGTCAAGGTAGAGCGAAGCTTGTTGGCCCAGAGCGACTGCAGCGCAATGCGAATAGCTTCGGCGGGATTCATCCGGGAGCAGTGACAAAAAGTGTATCAGAGAGGTGCGGGAGGGCACCTTTGGCCTGACCCTTCGGTGTTACCTTCGTGCCGTATTTTCATTGACTTGGAGTCGGCGGGACAGTTACTTTCAGCTCAAATCCATCCTGATCAGCAAGGAAGCGAGCACGCGTGCGGATCCTGCTAGCCGACGATAGTGTGACTGCCCAAAACATGGGCAAGAAGATCCTTGCCGAGGCCGGTCACGAAGTCTTCACGGTCAGCAATGGGGCTGCCGCCCTGAAGAAGATCAACGAAGAGCGCCCCGACCTGATCATTCTCGACATCTACATGCCCGGCTATACCGGTCTGGAAGTCTGCCAGCGGGTGAAGGAGTCGCGGGAGATCTCGCGCACGCCCGTGTTGCTCACGGTGGGCAAACTGGAGCCATTCAAGAAGGAAGACGCCCGCCGGGTACGCGCCGAGGCGGTGGTGGTCAAGCCGTTTGAGGCCAGCGAACTGATGGCAGCAGTCACCAAGATTGCGGAGTTCGTGGTGCCCCGGCCCTCCGACGGCAAGTCCCCGTCCTCGGCCAAGCACAAGGGAGCGCGCCACGCGCACTCTGCAGACGAAGTGAGCCAGCCCGATTCTTCCGAGGAGATGGATGCGATCCATCTGCCTCCCATGGACATTGATGCGGCCCTGGCTGAATCCGAACGGAAGGAAGCGGCGAAGCTCGCAGCCGAGGCGGCGCAAACTTCCGCGAGGGCGGAAGACCGGCAGTCCGAGGGCGAGCACGCGGGCACGGAAACTAAAAACGACGATGCGATGAAGCCGGCGTTCCCAAGTGAAGTTCCGGCCGAAGCTCGGGAAATGGCGGTGGAACCCACGGATCCTGGCTTGTCCGACGCGCCTGCCGGGAGCAAGAGTCACCACCCGTCCGCAATGGCTCGCCCGGCAGAAAGCGCTCGCAAGATGGCGGACGACGATCTGGTAGCCGAGTATCTTGCCCGTGCGGTGGCTGCGGCCCAAGCGGAAGAAGCATTTGTGCCGCCCATGGCACGCGCAGCGGCCGCAAGCCCGGATTCCAGTCCCAGGACCGCCGTACTTATCCCCGAGGCGCCGGCCTTCCCTGCTGAGCCGCCTGCCCTTCGCGCGCCGGCTTCTGCTCCCGGCCTCGCTGAATCAGTCATGAGCGCTGCCGCTGCGCCATCCCTAGCCGATCCCGTTCCCCTGATTCCGACCGCGGTGGCAGCCGCGGCCAGCAGTTTCGACGCGGCCTCGCAGGACCCCGCCTTCATCGCCGACCGCACCGAGGAATTGAAGTCTTTCCCCACACACTTCGGGGTCAAAGAGACGGTTCGCGAGCCTGAGCCAGTTTCTTCGCAAGAAGATGAGGTCGCGGCCGCTTTAGCCTCTTTGCCGGGCGATGAACCTGATGGTTCAGAAATGAAGCGGGCCGGCCAGGCGTGGGTTGAGGAAATGCCTATCGAGGACGGGGAGAATGCAGTCCTCTTGGAAGACGAAATGAGCATGGCAGCCGCCGCTGCTTCGAGCGCGAGTGCGGCGTCGGTGTTGGTGGGGAGCATGACGCCCGCTGCCTCGGCTGCAGGCCGTGCCTTCGATGCCGGCCTTGACGTGCTTTCCGGGCCTTCGGCGGTCGCAGGGAGGACACCCGAGCCGGTCCCGCTGTCCGCCGCACCGGCGGAGTTCACCGTCACGGCGCCTGCGGAGAAACCCTCATACAAGAGCGCTCCGTTCCCGGCCGCCGGCCCTCAGCCGGCAGCGCCCGCCAAGGTTCCGGCGATAGCGGCATGGGACAATCAGGCGATGGCTTCGGCGGCAATGCCGGGGTCGCGCACCGCTCAGCCCGGATCTGGCTTTGCAGCGGATGCTTGTGCTCCGGAGGTCCCCGCCGTCGATGTGGCCGCAGTGGAAAGTGTCGTAAGCCGTGTGCTGGACGAGCTCAAGCCCAGGCTGGTGGCGCAAATCCTGCAGGAACTCGCCGCCGGGAAGAAATAACGCGGCGGCTGCCGGCGGTTGCGCAGCACTCCTTCGACTTTGACGCGGTCAGAAGTTGCCGGACAGAATGGTTCCCGCGCTGTTCTCAAGTCCTAAAGGCGCTATCTCCCACTTAGAGCAGAACAACCCGCAGGCACCCGGATGGGACGAACTCGTACAACCCAAGCTTTGTGCCACGCCTGATTGCATAGCTCGCCTTCTCGGCCGAGGCACGGCTGGTCGCTGGTT
>JAMXLI010000290.1 GCA_024281115.1 Terriglobales bacterium
CCAGCATTTCGCCGAAACCGTTTGGGCTGTGCTCGAGCGCCCGCTGCAGGAGCCCGAATCCGATGGCGGGAACCACTCCCAACAACACGCAGCACGCGGCCAGAAAGACTTGCGGCGCCTGCATCAGGGCTCCGACTTCCAGCCGATGTTCAGCTGCCCGGGCCTGCACCAGTGAACTGGCTCGAGAGAGAAAACTTACGCCGAAGAACTTGATGAACGAGGCGAGCGTCAACGCGCTGGTCACGATCGCAACAACGGCGCATACGGCCAGGTAGCGGGCAAATTGGCTGCCCTGCACCGTGGCGACGTAGATGCTCCACTTGCTGACGAAGCCATTGAACAGCGGCACCCCGGAGATGGAAAACGATGCTACCAGCGCGGTGATACCCGTCAGCGGCATGAACTTCATGAGCCCGCCGAGCCGGTTCAGGTCCTGGGTACCGGTGGCATCCAAAATGGAACCGGCATTGAGGAACAGCAATCCCTTGAACAGCCCGTGGTTCAAAACGTGGAAGAGGGCGCCGGACAGGCCGATGACTGCCAGCGCCGTAGATCGCGGACCATCGTGGGCGAGCAGCGCCATGCAGCCGCCGGTGCCCAGGAGGATGTAGCCCACCTGTCCGATACTGTGGAACGCCAGCAACCGCTTCGACTGCTCCTGCTTGAGCGCCTGCATGGTGCCGCTGAACAACGTGATCGTGCCCAGCACGGCTACGACCATCCCCCAGACGGCCAGCGGATAGTGGGGCTTGGAGCCGGCCGGCACCAGCCAAAGGAAATAGCGGATCAGGCCGTAAACGCCCGTCTTGATCATCACGCCCGAGAGCATCGCGCTCACCGGCGAAGGCGCTGCCGGATGGGCGTCGGGCAACCAGACCTGACCGAAGGGCCACATGCCCATCTTCATGCCAAAGCCCATCAGGAAGAGCGCGAAGGCCAAGGCAGTAAGGCCGGGGTGCTGGACCAGCATGGCGGGCAGGTTGGCGCTGACCGTATCGAAATCGTAGCGCAGACTGCCGGAACCGCTCACTGCTTTGCCCGTGGCTGCCAGCAATTCGGCGCCGACCATGGTGGCGGCGCAGGCGATCTGCATCATGACCAGGTACTTGTACGCGGCACGGACATTCTGCTTTTTGCGGTACTCAAAGCGGATCAGCGCAAATCCCGGCAGGGTCATAAGTTGCCAGAAAATGCAGAAGAACCACATCATGTCGCTGGTGCTGAGCAAGCCATACATGGCGGCCAGAAAGATCAGGAAGTAAGGGTAGTAGCGCGCCACACCATAGTCCCGGTAGTGCCGCATGTAGCGAACGGAATACAGCGAGGCCGGGACGGCGATCAGAACCGAAAGCAACAGAAAAATGGAAGTGAGCCCATCGACGTAAATCCGCAGGGCAAAGCCGAACCGGGGCATCTCCCAGAACGCGGCCGCATGCGCCGAGGGCCCCTGGGTCAGCACCCGATAGACCGCCGACAGAATCAAGATTCCGCTGCCCGTCGTGACCAGAAAAGCCAGCCAGCCGGCCAACTGGCGGAAACGCGCCAGCGCCGTGGTCAGCACAGCGCCGGCGAGACAGATCACGATGGATACGAGAACGGCCTCTTCCGGACTCTTCAGCATACGTTCCCCGCGTGAGCCATCGGCAATTGGCCTTTGGCAGTTGGCTATTGGCCCGGAGCCCTGGTCCTTCGCGTCCCTGCATCGCCCAGACCGACCTGAAGACTGGCAATATCGGGAACGGCACATTGCAACAGCAATTGTTTGAGTGCCTCAAGCGTGGTCTTCACTCTGGCCGAGAGTAGTTGGCCGGCTTTGATCGATTCCGGCTGAACACCCAGCAGCCATGCACGGGTAGCGCCGGTCGATTCCGCCCACATGGCCAGCACACTCAAGGAAATCTTGTGGGTGGAGATTTGCGGAAAGCGCGCCTGCATCTCGCTGGAATTCAGGAAGACGACATCCCCGGGTGAGCCGCCAAACTCCACCGCGTCGAGAAAGACGATATGCTGGAAGCCCCCAGAAGTGGCGCGGGAGATGCGACGCTCGGGGACGCTACCCGCCACCATCACTCGAAAGCATGGGCCACTCACTCTTTCCAGTTCCCATGCAGGGCCCGCCGCGCTCACGCCCCAGCAAGCCGAAAGCGGGCTTGCCGGGGACCCCGTGGAGCACCGCCGCACTGCACCATCCGGCTGCGCCTCAGACGTCCCGGGAACGCCTTCGGCCCGTAGTTCCTCGGCCAGGCGCACGCCAAAGCCGTCGTCGCCATAATCCTCGTTGCCCAATCCCATCAGGCAGACGCGGCCACGCAGGCACTCGCGTAATTGGCGGAGCAAGTCCATCAGATATCCTCTCCGAGCGCCTTGATCTGCTCGTAGGTAAAGACCGGGCCATCGACGCAGACGTAGGCCACGCCAATACAGCAATGTCCGCACTTTCCAACACCACACTTCATGTAACGCTCGAGGGTGGAAACGATATCCTGCTCCCGCATGCCCATGGCCAACAGGTCCCGGATGACATAGCGGAACATCACCGGCGGGCCGCATACGAAGGCGACGGTATCGGAGACGGGAACCTGCACCCCCGGCTTCGTAAAGAGGCTGCCGACCACACCGACATTGCCTTTCCAGTTACCCTCCGGCCGGTCCACCGTCAAATAGCATTCCACGCCATCGGTGGCTTCCCACTCGCGCAGGTTGGGCAGGTACATCAGCTCCCGCGGAGTCTTGGAACCGTGGAAAATCTGGATTCGGCCATATTTCTTCCGGTGCTGGAGGGCGTACACGATGCAGGAACGCAACGGGATCAACCCGATCCCCCCGGCTACGAATACCAGATTCTTGCCGTAATACTCCTCCATCGGAAAGCCGTTGCCATAAGGACCGCGAACGCCAAAACGATCCCCGGGCTTCAGGCGATGCAGGGCGGACGTGCAACTGCCCACCTGGCGCACGGTGAAGAACACCTCGTCCTCGGTAGGACTGGCAGGCAACGAGGTGGGAAATTCGCCCACGCCAAACAGCGACACCTGGGCAAACTGGCCGGGGCGAAAGCGTTTAAATGCTTTCTGTTCCACGGGATTTTCAAAGCGCCAGTAGAATGTCTTGACCTCCGGAATTTCGGTCAACACCCGGTCAAGAACCGCCACTCTGGGCAGATAGATGTTCTCGGTCGGACAGACGCGCGTGATGTTGGCAGGGGCTGATGCGCTCATGCTTGACTCGACTCCACGGTGGCGCGGCGGATTTTCTCCACGACGCTCGGCATTCCAATGTCTCCATGGCACACGCCCGCGCACCGCCCGCACCCGACACAGGCCACGGAAAGTTCCCGCTGGATGAAATAGTGTGCCAGCTTGCGGAAGAAGCGCCGGTTGCGGCGGTCGTGCCGGGCACGCCGCGGATTGAAGCCGCCGGCCATGCGCGTGAATCCGCCAAAGGCGCAGGAATCCCATATCCGCACCCGCTCCACCTCGTCGGGAGCCACCCGCCGGTCACTTACGGTGAAACATGTGCAGGCTGGACAGACATAGGTGCACCCGCCACATTCGACACAGCGATTGCCGATCTCCTCCCAGGCTTGTTCGAGGCTGGCCCCCTGGGAAACATAGCGAACTGTGGCGGAAAACCAGCTGGTGGTGGTCTTGAATCGCTTGCGAACGTCTTCCAGGATGCTGCGGCGCCGATAGATGTGCTCCTGGCGAGCCGGCTTGAAAAGCGGATCCGCCAGCAGAGCCTCGCCCGCCGGAGTGCCGGCGACCACCAGGAACTCGTCCCCCAGGTCCATCACCTGCAGATCAAAGTGGTCGCGCGCGGCCGGGCCGGTGTCGGTGCACACGCAAAAGCAATCGTCGCTCAGGTCGCGCTCCGGATCGGTGCAAACCACGTTCACCAGGAACAGGTTCTGGCGGTGCTTTTCATAATAGATGTCGCGAAATTCGCGCCCCAGAAAGAACCGGTCAAGGTGGTAAATGCCCGCCACATCGCAGGATCGAATCCCGAAGATGGCCCGCCGTTTGTCATCGTAGACCGGCGCAATCTGCACGCCCATCTTGGTTTGTTGGACCTGCAGGAGCGGCTCAATGGGCGGAAAAACAAATCGCTTTGGCGGATAACAGGGATTGGGCAAATGGATCTGTACCTGGTCGCGATTGCGGTCGGTCACAGTATCGAAGTAGGTGTCGCGCCCGCGGCCGCAAAACGGGGCGATCACCTCGTAACCGCGGCCGCGCAGCAGGTCGACGAGCTTGAGGCAGTCGGGCCGCTCCAGGATCCGCGCCTTCATCTGGCCTCCTTTTCCAGCCGCACCGGCAGGACTTGGCTGCCGCACTCCGAGCCGCCCAGCATGTGCCTGGCTACCTCGCGTACGAAATAGGGAACGGAAATCGTGCCGGCGCGCACCTCCGACGTGACACGGGCGGTCGATACCGCTGAAGCCTGGGCCGAAGAGAGCCGGACGGCGGCTCCGTCCCTTATACCGAGTTGTTTGGCATCCTCGGTATTGATCTCGACGAATCCGTCGGGATAGTCGAGGGAGAGAATCCTTAATTCGCGTTTCAGGGTTTCGCTATGCCGCACCAGAACGTTCTGGTTCCAGTAGTAGAGCGAGTTGCCGAAGATGAGGGTAAAAGGAAATTCCGGCGGCGGCGGCGCCGCGCGCGCCGGCTTGGCGACGGGCACAAAGTGAAAGGCGGGTTTCGGTCCCGCGGCAAAAAGGAAAGGCGTGCCCAGTGGCCGGTCCTTCGTGCACGGCCACTGGCG
>JAMXLI010000291.1 GCA_024281115.1 Terriglobales bacterium
CTTTTTGTTGTCGGAAAGCGATTTGCGGAAGGCCACCGCGAAGGGCAGTTTTTCTACTTCCTGCGGGTCAGACTTGATGCCCACGCGCCAGCGTTGCTCGGCCTCGTCGGGCACATCCGCCATCACCGGGGTCACGGTGAGCTTCTTTTCCTGTCCAGCGCGCACCACGGTGAACACGACCGGCCTGCCGCCGTTCTCCTGCAGATAACGCACGACCGCGGCCATCGATCGCACCGGCTGCCCGTTGATGGCAGCGATATCGTCCCCCACCTTCATGCCCGCCTTCGACGCCGGCATATCGGGCTCGAGATCAGTCACGATATTGGGCTGGTCCGGCAACCAACCGGGATCGCCGTACTGCTCCGGCCCTTCCGGCTTGGGGACAATCGTCTTGTGCAGCGTCTGATTACCGCGCTGGATGACAACGCTGAGCGGCTGATTGGGGCTGAGCACCACCTTGGGCAGCACCTGCTCCCAGGTCGGGTCTTTGATGTTTTCGATCTGCGCGATGCGGTCGCCGGGTTGTATGCCGATCTTCTGCGCCGGGCTGTCGTCCAGCACCCAGCCGATCACGGCCGGCTTATCCAGAAAAATCGGGTGCTCGTAGCGCACCATGTACACGCCGGTCAAAATACCGATGGCCAGCAGGATGTTCATCGCCGGCCCGGCGATCGCAATCACAAACCGGTGCCAGCGCGGATGGGAGAGAAACTCGCCGGGATCTCCGGTGCGCGCTTCGGTCGGGTTCTCGCCGGCCATGCGCACATACCCGCCCAGCGGGATGGCGCTGATGCGGTAGTCAGTTTCACCTTTCCGGAACCCCAGCAGACGCGTGCCGAACCCCAGGGAAAAGACTTCCACGCGGACGCCGAACCACTTGGCGGCGGCGTAGTGGCCGAACTCGTGGACCAGGATCATGACGCCAAGCACTGCGGCCATGGCCACTACGGTGATCAGAAAGCTGGACATAGGGTGTGGGCTATTCTCCGTGCTGGATAGCGGAAGCAACCCGCGGCAGGGGGGGCTTGCTGCGGCTCAGACGCTGCGCCCATGAAGTGGCAACGCTGCGAGCCTCTGCATCCATAAATAATACCTCAGGTATAGATTCAGGTTGCCGCTTTTGCGTTTCACGAAGAGTTTCACTGATTACTTTCGGAATCTGGTCAAAGCCAATGGTACCCTCCAGGAACTCGGATACGGCTACCTCGTCGGCGGCATTGAGGGCGATGGTTAAGCTTCCGCCCGCCTCCGCCGCCTCGTAGGCCAGCGCCAGGCAAGGAAACTTCTCCAAGTCGGGTGGGCAGAAGTCCAGCCGCCGCAGCTCCAGCACTGGAAAGCGCAGCTCGGACCCAATACGCTCGGGATAGGTAAGCGCGTACAGGATGGGCAGGCGCATGTCGGTGACCGAGAATTGCGCAAGAATGCTCCCGTCCACGAACTCGACCATGGAATGGATGGTTGATTGCGGGTGCACGATCACCCGCACGCGGCCAGGGGGCAGCGCGAATAACCGGCAGGCCTCGATCACTTCGAAGCCCTTATTCATCAAGGTGGCGGAATCAATCGTGATGCGCCGCCCCATCCTCCAGGTGGGATGATTCAGGGCCTGCTCCGCTGTAATGCCAGGGAAGGCCGACTTGGGCGTATTCAGGAAGGGGCCGCCGGACGCGGTCAGCCAGATTTGTTCCACTTCCTGGGCCCGCCCTCCCCGCAGGCATTGATGAATGGCGTTGTGCTCACTGTCAATGGGCAGCAGGGGCTTGCCACTTGCGCGCGCCGCCGCCGTCAGCAGCTCTCCCGCTGCCACCAGGCATTCCTTGTTAGCCAGCCCCACCGTCTTTCCGGCGCGCACCGCCTCGTAGGTGGCTTGCAATCCCGCCACTCCCACGATGGCGCTGACGACAAATTCGACGTCGGGGTGGGTGGCGACCCTGACCGATCCCTCCGTCCCGTGCACAACCTCAATCTCGTTCAGGCCTGCACCGGCTAACGCCGCCTGCGCCTGCGCCGCGTCGGCTTCTTCGGCCAGCGACAGCACCCGCGGCTGCCAGCGGCGCGCCTGCTCCAGGGCCGACTCCAGATTACGGCCGGCGGCCAGGGTGAGCACGCGAAAGCGCTCGGGATAGGCTTCGACGAGGTTGAGAGTGCTGCACCCAATGGAACCGGTCGAGCCCAGGATGGCGATGTTCTTCATGAACGGCAAGGCTTGGGCTGGGCGCGGAAGGCGACGCAACCGCTACGCCTGGAGCCTTATATGACAGGGCGCAGATGGATGCTACCACACTGATCAGGTCCGGTTCGCCCGGCCGCAGCGTTGCAGCCAAAGATCAATTCCGCCCCTCAGCTCAGAGTGCGCAGCGCGGCGTAGTACCAGACGATGGGCGCGGCGAACAGCAGCGCATCTATGCGATCGAGCAGGCCGCCGTGCCCAGGCAGCAGCGCGCCTGAATCCTTGACCCCGGCACCCCGCTTCAGCAGCGATTCCACCAGGTCACCTAGTTGCGCTGCCGCATTCAACAGCACCGTCAGGACGATGAGCGGGAGCAATTCGGGCCGCTCCAGGGCAAAGTAGCCATCCCGCCGCTCGATCAGGTGCGCGCTCAACAATGCGGTGCTGATCTCGCGCGCGTGGTAGAGAAATAATCCGCCAACCAGGAGGCTGCCCAGCATGGAGCCGGCGGCGCCCTCCCAGGTTTTTTTCGGGCTGATGCGCGGCGCCATGCGGTGGCGGCCGAAAAGACGTCCCACGTAGTAAGCGAAGGTATCGCCCGCCCAGACTACCAGCAGGACGTAGACCAGCAGGATCGCGCCTGCCCACATTTGCCGCACCTGCACCAGGAAGCCGAGCGGCAGAGCTATGTAGGCGAAGGCGCACACCGAGGCGGCGGCGCCCGGATAGGCGGTGGCCAGGTCGCCGCGGCTCATCGCCACGGTCAGGAAAATAAAGGGAGCCAGCGCGGCGGCAAAGCCGGCGGCGTAGATGAAGGCGCCGGTCGCCAGCAACGGCTTCTCAATGATTGCACTGGCCGCCAGAAACGCGAACAGCAGCGCGATAAAGGCGTAGGTCGCGGCCGGAAAAGGCTGGACTCCGTAGTGCTTCGCCAGTGTGAGGAACTCCCGTGCGCTGAGCAATGCCACCAGCGCCGTAACCGCCGCCAGCAGCGCCAGGGGAGCGCGCAGCACCAGCAGCAGAACCAGGGGAATGAGCACGGCCGCAGTGGCGACTCGCTTCATTGCGCTACGGGCGGGAACACGCCGCACGCGCGTTGCTGCAAAGGTTCAGCGAGCGGCGCAGGCATCAACGTTCGGCCACCCGACCGGCTTCGCCGGCGAGGTCGTTCAATCCGCCGTAGCGGCGCTCCCGCTTTTGATATTCCGCGATGGCGCCGAGCAGATGCGAGCCGCGAAAGTCAGGCCATAGCGTCTCGGTGACGAAGATCTCAGCGTAGGCCAGTTGCCACAGCAGGAAGTTGCTGAGCCGCATCTCGCCGCTGGTCCGCACCACCATGTCCGGGTCGGGCAGGTGACGCGTGTACAAGTGCCGCGAAATCGCGTCCTCATCCACCTGCAGGTGCTTGATTCCGCCGTTGCGCGCCGCAGCCTGCACCAGCGAATTGAACGCATCCACCAATTCGCTGCGCGCGCTGTAATTGAGTGCCAGGGTCAAAACCATGCCGGTATTATCGGCCGTGGCTTCCCGCGCCCATTGCATCCGCTCCTGCACCTCGGGCGCCAGCTCGCGTTCCCGGCCGATGTATTCCAGGCGAATGTTGTTGCGATTTAGGGTGGGCAGTTCCTGGCGCAAGTAGCGTTGCAGCAGCCGCATCAGGAAGTTCACCTCGGTGCGCGGCCGCTTCTTCCAGTTTTCCTCGGAGAAGGCGTACAGGGTGAGCGCGGGTATGCCAATACGGGCCGCCGTTTCCACCGTGGAGCGCACCGCGGCGACGCCGGCGCGGTGCCCGGCAATGCGCGGCAGGTGCCGGCGCCGGGCCCAGCGCCCATTGCCGTCCATAATGATGGCGATATGCTTCGGGAGCCGGTCGGGATTCAGCCCAAGGTAGATTTCCGCTTCCTTGCGGTCCAAGCCGGCTGGCAGTTTCGCGTGCGACAACACTAACCTCTTCTGTTTCAAGACGCTACCATAGGCCGCAGGAGAGCGCAATCGGGCGAAAGAGGTGCGCCGGCCCGTCCCGGTGGAGACGCTTTAGCGGTCTTGCGCCGGAAACGGTGAACCTCCCGGTGCGGCGGTTCTGACCCAGCAAATTTCTTTCGCACTGTATTTATATTTGCATATTGACACGGGGGGTGCCGTCTCGGATAACATCTTGGCGCTTCTGGATCCCCGCCTGAAGCCCGGGGTCCGTAGCTTCGTCTGGACGCGATTCCCAGCATCAATTCGTTCCCGAAAGTTGGCTACCTGGCCTATGCCCAAAGCTCACGCCCCGCGCATCTTTGTCTTCTCCGTCCTCGTCACGATTTTGGCTCCTGTCCTGGCGGCCGCTGCCGGCCATCCCGTTGCCTATGTCACGAATTACCCCGGCAACTCTGTCCGAATCATTGACGACGTGACCGACACGGTGGTGGCCACCGTCCCGGTGGGCGCAGGCCCCGTAGGGGTAGCGATCTCGCCGGACGGAGCCTACGCTCTGGTCGCTAATTCGCTGGATGGGACGGCGTCGCTGATTAAGACTGCCACGCGCAGCGTTGTGGCGACCATCCCGGTAGGCAAAGCGCCAGTGGGTGTTGGATTTCTGCCTAATGGCAACCGGGCTTACGTGACGAACAGCGGGGACGGCACTGTTTCCGTCATCAACATTGCGTTACGCATGGTGACCGCCAGCGCCAATGTGGGTGCTCAACCACAGCAGGTCGCTTTCAGCCCCAAGGGAGACCGCGCGTACGTGACCCTTGCTTCGGGGAAGCTGGTGGTATTGCAGACCAGCAACCAGGCGATTTTGACCAAGGTGACGGTGCCCAGCGCCTATGGCGTCGCGGTGGGGCGCTACAACGATCGCATCTTTGTGACCAGCGCGCCGGCCGAAGGCGCGGGCAGCGTCTATGTGATCAGCGCGACCACCTTCGCCGTCGCCCACACGATCGCGGTGAACCAGCAACCGGTAAGCGCGGCGATCTCCCCAGACGGGCTCCGCCTCTACGTCGCCAACCGGGGCTCCAATTCCGTATCGATTATTGACTCGATCGCCGAGAAAGTGATTGCCACTACGGCCGTGGGGAATGCTCCGGTCGCCCTGGGCTTGACTCCCGATCCCAGCACCCTCTATGTAGCCAACTCCCAGTCCGGCACAATCACTGAGATCCGCACCTCCACCAACCTGGCGGCGGATACCTTCAAAGCGCTTGCCTCGCCGCGCGGCATTGCCATGTTGAGCGCACCGCCGGTTAATCAGGCTATCACCCACCCCCTCAGCCCCACCGGCGTGAACGTCTTTAACTTTGGCAGCCACAGCTTCAAGGTGGCGTATCCCTCGGGAAGCTCGTTTTCCGGCATCAACATGACGGTGGTGGCCGAACAGATTCCGCCCGACGAGTTCCCCCAGCGGGTGGCCACGAGCAGCTTCGCCAAGGCCATCTGCATTCCTTATGGCGGTACCGGGGGCAACTGCGTCATCTACCAGGTGTCGTGCACGAACACCGCCCACAATTCGGTGACCTGCCCGACCACGGCTCAGCCCACCATTACCGTGCTGACCAGCTACGACACCTCGCAACCGGTCGTCCATCCGGGTTTCCTGCACGCTCCCACAGGCACCGACCAGTGGACAAACATTTTCACCGAGTTCTTCCTGCAGCGCATTGACCCTACCACCAAGGGCGAAACTACCGGCTTCTCCGATTTCGTGGCGGTCGATCTGGGAGGCGACGACCCGGATGAGCCTTTAGAAGTGTTCAACGGCTTCCTCCCGCCGCTTTCGCCGGCGGACAGCCGCATTTTCCCCTTCGGAGGAAACGTCCCGGTGAGGTTCCGGCTTACAAACCAGCTGGGTCAGGCCGTGACCAACGCCAAGGCGTACATTTCCGTGATGACCGCGGGCGCGATCTTCCCGGTGCAGCCAATTAATCCCATGGGGGTTGGCGACAGCTTCGTTTACGCCTCCGGCCCCAATCAGTACGCTTACGATCTGGATGTAAGGAATTATCCGCGGGGCATCTACACTCTTACGGTGTACTCCAGCCGCTTCCCCGCCGCCCAGGTCACATTCAAGGTGCAGTGATTCGATTAGCGGGGCATGGCGGGTATTGCACTGCGCGTGCGACGTCTGCGCTAGCTGGATGGGGCGGCGGCTTTGTGTGCGATCAGCCCGAAGCCTTGTGCGGCCGCCTCCTTGGCGGTCTGGGCCAGGAGCGCGCGGGCCTGGTCTTTGTTGCCCGCCTGTAGTTGCGCCCGGCCCAGGTACAACGAGGCCTCCAACCTGCTGCCCGCCATACCGTATTTCTCGGCGGAGAGCATGGCAGACTTCAACTCGCCGATCGCGGCGGGCACCTGACCATTCGCCGCCTTCACTTGTGCGGCCGCGATCGCGAATGCCACCTGCACGTTGCGGTTCTGCCCCTTGGCGAACTTCTGCAATCCGGCGAGCAGCCGGAGCGCTTCGCCATTCTTGCCTTGGGCAATCAAGCTTCGCAGCAGAATAATTTGAGTGGCCGCTTCGTCTTCGGCCTCCTGATCCTTGAGGTCGCGTACGGCGGCTCGCACCGCCGACTCGGCTTCTGCCGCCTGGCCCTGCTCGAGCATGACTGCGGCCAGATCCACCTGGCTGGAAGCGATCTTTTTCTTCTCACCATCCTGCTTGCGTAAGTCCAGCGCCTGCTCGTAGAGGCGGCGGGCGCCCGCCAGATCGCCCCCCGCGAACGCAATACCGCCCAGGCCCGCCAGGGCTTCTGCCGACGCGCTCTTGTTATCCATGTCTTTGGCCAGCGCCTGGGCATCTTCGAATTTCCCCTTGGCTGATTTCAGGTCGCCGCGATGGATGTAAACGTCGGCCAGGTAAAGCATCTGGTTGATAGCGACGTATTTGTTCCCGCTCTCCAGAGCGATGGTGAGAGCCTGGGTGAACGACTGGATGGCTGGATCAAAATCAGCCTGCTCGCTTTGCACCGACCCGATTGCCCCCAATGAGAGGGCAACGTTGTTCTGGCTTCCGACCTCGCGCGCCAGGGCCAGAGCCTGCTCGTACTTTTGTTTAGCGGATTCGAATTCGCCCTCGGCCGCCAGCACACCGCCCAGATTCAGCAGCGTGGGAGACATATTTTCCTTGTCGCCGATCTTACGGAACGTCGCAATGGCTTCGTCGTAAGAACGTTTGACCTCGGTCTCCTCACCCAGCTCGTCAAGAACGAAGGCCAGGTTGTTCAAAGCGGATGCGACTGCGCGCTCGTTCCCCACCGCGCGTACGATCGCCAACTCCTGCTGATAGGCATGCAGAGCGCCTTTGAAATCGCCCTGGTCGTCGTGGGCCGAGCCAATGACCTCCCACCCGCTGGCTACGCCGTTGCGGTCGCCCGCCTGCTCGTAGAGGTGCTGGGCCTCCTGCGCGGCCAGAATAGCTTCGTGCGGCTGCCCCAGGCTCTTCAACGCCAGTCCTTCCAGGTAGCGGGCACGCGCCAGAAGCAGCTTGGAATCCTTGGCCCGGGCTTTTTGAGTTGCGGCCGCAGCCAGATCCCGCGCCTGTTTGAAGTGCCCAATCGACTTCTGGGTGCGCGCCGCCTCCAGGTCAATGCGCGGATCATCCTTTAGCGGGGCGGGCAGCGTACGCAGCCGGTCCAGCGTTTTGCTGGCGTCTTCCAGGTTGCCCTCGCGTGCCTGCACGCGAGCGAGGCCCAGCCCGTAATCCAGGTTATCGGGGAAGAAGCCATAGAGCGTGCGGTAGGTTTCTCCAGCCGTGCTCCACTCCTTGGAGGTCTCGCGATAGCGGGCTTCCACCAGCAGCTTGTCTTCGCGCGAGAGATTGCCGGAAAGATCAAAGGCGTTCTTGGCTTCCTCGCGGGCCTTCTCGTCATAGCCCAGCGCCGACCAGGCAGCGCCCAAAGCGGAGTGGGCCAGCGCATAGTTGGGATCGGCGTCGATGGCTTTTTGCAGCAGGTCGCGCGCACCCAGGGCGTCAAAAGCCCGCAGCTTTGCCAGGCCCTCGGCGTAGAGCCGTGTGGCTTCCGAATTGGAAGGCAGCGAAGCCTTGACCCCGGCGGCTTCTACCCCGGTAACATCGGAAATACCGCAACTGCGACGCAGCAATCCACCGGCCTTGGATACCAGATCGAAGAGGTTGGTCTCGGTCCCCGTTTCGCCGTCCTGCGCGACGGTATCGCCACTGATCACGTCCTGCAGGCGTACGTCCAGCCGGAGCTGTCCCCCGGACAAGGCCACGTACGAGCCCAAGACCACCAGGTCGGCATCCACCGCTTTGCCTACTTTCAACAGCGTGGCCCGGTTCAGGCTGGAGGCATCGGGCAGGCCAAGATCAATCTTCATGCGGGCGACATCTTCGCCGGGCACAGTCCGCAGCTTCTCTCCGGCGGCCAGTTCGGTGGTCAGCATCTGGCTGAGCGCGGTGGAAAGCCAGGCCGCATCCGGGCGGCCGGTCAGGTTCTGAAAGCCCAGGACCGCGATGGACCGGCGCGCCTGCACCCGCCCGATATTGGTGAGATCAGAGGCCAGCTGCCGCCGGTGCGTCAGGATGTACGTCAAAGTTGCGGAGGCCACCAGCAGCAGCGCACCAAAGATAAGCGCCGAGTGCTTGCCGGCGCGGCGCACCTTGGCTTTGCGCAGCTTGCTGGGAAGCTTGGGGTTGCCCACCTCGGTGTCGTACAGGTTGACGATCTGCAAGCGCACGCCATGCTTGACCTGCGCCTCGCCCAGGGGATGCAGCTTGTCGTGCCAGCGCCCAATCTGGTGGAGAACGTCAGCCGCAGCTTTGGAGAGCAGGATGTGACCGCCATCCCCGCAATCCATGACGCGCTGCGCCATGTTGATGCCGCCGCCGGCCACGTTGCGGTTGGCGTTGATGTCCTCCACCCGGTACACAGGCCCGGTGTGGATACCCATGCGCATGGGGACTTCCGGGTGCTGCCGCAAGGCCGTGGCAATCTGCACCGCGCAACGCACCGGGCTCTCCGGATCGCCGAAGAACACCAGGGCCATGCCGTCGCCCGTAGGCAAGCGGATGAGCTGGCCTTGGGCTTCGGCGGTGGAGAAATCCGGGGTTTCGCGCACGATCTTCTGCAGGGTATGCAGCGATTGCTGCTGCTGGGGCATCGGCATACGCGAGTACGACACGATGTCCATGAACAGGACATGTGCCATCTCGAGAGCAGATGCTGGCGCGGCACCGGCCATTTCCGATGGCGAAGAGGGGTTAGGCAAGGCAGCCCGAAGTCGAAGCGCCAGTATTATCGCTCAAAAGGCCGCCCACTCAAGCCTTTCCGCTGCAATCGGCCGGCGACGACAAGCAGGACCAACTGTGGGAGGGCTACTCCGGGGCCTCCACCGGCGATATCTCCAGATCCAGCTTCTGGGGCCCGCGGATGACGGTGATCAGCGACCGCGCCCCCAGGAGAGCATCCGTCAAGAGGCGGTGGAGATCATCGACCCCGGCAATGATGTGGCCATCCATCGCAATCACCAGGTCCCCGGGACGCAAGCCGGCGCGTTGCGCCGGGCTGCGCTCCTCCACCGAGACCGCCACAATGGCTGTCTCAGCGGCCAATCCGTGGTATCGGGCAACCCGGGGTGGCAGCGGCACCGTCTGGGCCGCCATGCCGATGTAGCTGCGCCGGATGCGACCGTCGCGGAGCAGGCGGCTGGCTACGAACTTGGCGGTGTTAACACCGATAGCAAAGCAGATGCCCTGCGCCGGCAAAATAGTGGCTGTGTTGACCCCGATCACCCGCCCGTCGGAGGAAACCAGCGGCCCACCGGAGTTGCCCGGGTTCAGAGCCGCGTCGGTCTGGATCACGTCCTCAATCAGGCGGCCGGTGCGCGAACGCAGCGAACGGCCGAGCGCGCTCACCACTCCCGCCGTAACCGAATACTGGAAACCAAAAGGGTTGCCGATCGCAATGGCCACCTGGCCAACGCGCACTGCCTGGGAATCGCCCAGGCTGACGGCCGGGAGTCCCGCCAGGTCAAGCCGGATTACCGCCAGATCGGTGGCCGGATCGTCGCCCAGGATCGACGCCGCGCCGCGCCTGCCGTCGGGCAGCGAAACCACGATGCTGGTCGCACCGTGTACTACGTGGCTGTTGGTGAGGATGAGGCCGTCGGGCGTGAAGATAAACCCGGAGCCCTCGCCGCGCGTCTCGCCCCGGCGCGACCGCTGGCTGACTTCTACATTCACCACCGAGGGGCTCACGTGCTCGGCCGCCTCGACCACAGCACGGGAGTAGGCGTCCAGCAGCGGCCCATCGCCCGCGGACCCTGGGGGCGCCATGGTGGCTCCGCCGCCCAACGTGCCCTGCACCAATTCCAGGTTCATGAGGGAGAGATGAAGAAGGGAGAGGCCGCGATTCAGCCCTGGACAAACGCTTCCTAAATGCCGGAATTCTGCAAAGTAAAAGCCGGGGCTGGTTGGCCCCGGCTGTGGGTTGACGTTGTGGCCCGGATAAAAGTTCAGATGAGTTCGAAGGCGCCGTTTAACGCACTCGCGACTCGTTTCATCCTGCTCTGATTGGAGTGGCTGAGCCTGGCTTTTGGTTGCCGGGCCGTTTGCGCCGGCCCGGCCCAGGCATGCTCCGCCTGCAATTCGGTCTAAGCGCTGCGGCGCGGGCGCAGGGTGAGGTCGCGAACTTGCGCCAGTACGCTGTTGAGCTGCATGTTCGTCATCTGCGAGATGAAGGGCAGCAGCTCAGCCACGAAGGCGTCGTTGAGCAGTTCGCGGACCTCTTCCTGGCGCGTGCGCTCGCCTCCATTCAAAAGTTCGGGAACCGAGACTTCCAGGGCACGAGCCAGCCGCTCCAGGCTGGAGAGGGTGGGCGTGGCCTTCTCGTTCTCGATCTTGGAGACATAGGTGCGCGGCACACTCATGCGCAGCGCCAGCTGCCGTTGGCTCAGGCCGCTGCGTTGCCGCAACGACCGGATGGAACTCGCCAGCTGGAGATGCCCGGGAAGATGGCTGTGGGAGGGAGGCGCGATCACCGGCTGCGGCGCGGCCGCGATTTCAGGCTCGTCGGCGTCCAGTGATATGTGACAGCGACGGCACAGATTGTTGTTGGTTCGAAACTGGACGAGCTGGCAACGGTCGCATCTCACGACCTCCCGTGAATCCACGGGAGCTAGAGTTGTGGCCATCGGGTTTGGGAGGTGCCAGAGCGGGCACTTGCCCCAAAAACTATGCAATGCTGAGGCGTAATTTGCGGCAAGGGTTGCAAGCTGTCAAGATGTTTATCGGTGGAAATCGCAGATTCGCAACGCACCCGCGCCAGGCGAATCGCCTGCTATCCGCAGCCAAGGGGGACAAACGGAGCATGGACCGCGCCGCGGCCTGGTGTTTACTAACTGAGTTCACCCAATCGGAAAGTTTGCGCAAGCATGCCCTTGCCGTGGAAGCCTGCATGCGCGCCTACGCGCGCAAGTTTGCTGAAGACGAGCAGAAGTGGGCGGTGGTCGGACTCATCCACGATTTCGACTACGAGAAGTGGCCCAGCCTGCAGGACCATCCCTACCAGGGCAATCGCATTCTGCAGGAGCGGGGCTGGCCGGAAGACGTGCGCCGCGCCATCATGTCGCATGCCGAGTACACCGGTGTGAGCCGCGACAGCAATCTGGAAAAAGCGCTGTTTGCCTGCGACGAGCTCGCCGGGTTCCTCACCGCCGTGGCGCTGGTCAAGCCCGGCAAGTCGCTGGCCGAGGTGGACGCTAAATCGGTGCGCAGGAAAATGAAGGACAAGGCGTTCGCGCGCAGCGTCAATCGCAACGACATCGTCCAGGGGGCCGCCGAACTGGGCGTGGACCTCGACGAGCACATCACATTCTGTATTCAGGCGATGCAGGGAATCGCGGCCGAGCTGGGCCTCGACGGCAGCGCTGCTTCCGCAAGCGGGGCCTGATTGCATCTTGGGCCGCTGGTCCCACGCTTTGCGACTCGCCCTAGCTTGCCCGCAGCTCAGCCCGCAGCCTGGGCCAGCTGGCCGCTGGTGATGAGCTCGGCGATCCGCGCGAAGTCCTGATATATCACCCGGTCCTGCTCCATGGGCGCAACCACCGACCGGATGGCGGCGTGCGCCTGCTCGAGGGCGGGGCTGGTCTTCAAGGGCTTCAGGAAATCTAGCGCCTGCGCGGCCGCCATGGCCTCGATGGCGAGCACATCGCGCGTGTTAGCCATTACCTGCCGCAGCTTGAGGGCCGCCGTCATGCCCATGGAAACGTAATCTTCCTTGTTGCCCGAAGTAGTGATGGAGTCCACCGATGCGGGGTGTGCCAGCACCTTGTTTTCGCTGGCCAGCGCGGCTGCCGTTACCTGCGGCATCATGAAGCCGGAGTTCATGCCCGCGCCGGCGGCCAGGAAGGGCGGCAGCCCCTCGTTCAGGGCCGGATTCACCAGCCGCTCCAGGCGCCGCTCGGAGATGCCGGCCAGGGCGCTAAGGGCGATCGCCAGGAAATCCAGCGCAAACGCCAGCGGCTCGCCATGGAAGTTGCCGCCGGAGAGAATGTCGCCTTCGCCCAGAGGATCATCCTTCTCGCCCACCTTGCGGGTTGCCGGGAAGACCAGCGGGTTGTCTACCGCCGAATTGATCTCGGTTTCCAGTACGCGCCGGCAGTGGGCCAGCGTATCGCGCACCGCGCCGTGCACCTGGGGCATGCAGCGCAGCGAGTAAGCATCCTGTACGCGCCCGCAATCACGGTGCGATTCGCGGATCTGGCTGCCTTCGAGCAAGCGGCGCAGGTTCTCCGCCACGCGCGCCTGCCCGGGATGGGGACGCGCCTGGTGAATGCGGGCGTCGAACGCCACGTCGGTGCCCTTCAGCGCGTCCAGCGTCATGGCGCCGATCACGTCCGCGGAATTCGCCAGGATTTCCGTCGCGAGCAGAAGCAGGCTGCCTACCGACAACATGCCTTGTGTGCCGTTGATCAGGGAGATGGCTTCCTTGGCCTCGAGCACCAGGGGCTCGATCTGGGCGCGCCGCAGCGCCTCGGCGGCGGGCATGCGCGCAGCCGGCTTGCCCGCACTCGAGAGGAGGATCTCGCCCTCGCCGATCATGCCCAGAGCCAGGTGGGCCAACGGCGCCAGATCCCCGCTCGCGCCCACGCTGCCACGCGATGGCACCAGGGGGTGCGCGCCCCGGTTCAGCATCTCGCACAGGGCGTCAATCACCTCGGTACGCACGCCGGAGTGCCCCTTGGCCAGCGAGTTGGCGCGCAGCAGCATCATGGCGCGCACCTCCGGCTGCGCCAGGGGCTCGCCCACGCCCACCGCGTGCGAACGCACCAGGTTCACCTGCAACTCACGGACCTGCTCGGGAGCAATGCGCACGTCGCTCAACTTCCCCACCCCGGTGGTGATCGCGTACGCCACGCGGTTGCCGGTCAGCAGGTTGTTTACCACCGCCCGCGCGCGCTGCACTGCCTGGCGCGCGTCCGGCGCCAGCAGGACTGGGCGGTTCTGCCAGGCCACTTCCGCGACATTTTCCAGCGTCAGGTCGTTCCCGTTGAGATGTAGGGCTTGCATGGATGTGTCTCGCCGCCAGTGTAGTCCGGAAAGCGGCAACCAGCACTCGAGGTGAACCGATCAGCTTAGCATTCAGCCGCCCGCAGCCGAGCGGAACCGGCGGCCCCGCGCCCAGCCTGATTCCAGGAGCACTCCGCCGGCTGTTCCGCTTACCGGCGGCCGTCAGTGCGGCCCAACGCCGCCTTGAACGCCTGCAGATATTTTCCCGGCAGTTCACGCCGTTTCAGTTCCGGGTCGGTCACGATGTGGGTGGTCTCGCCCTCGGCCAGCAGGGTCCCATCAGACTCGCGGATGGCCCGGTAGCCAAAGTGGATCAGCGACTCGCGCACGTTCTTCAGGCAAGTGCGGATCAGCACCACGTCGTCGTAGCGGGCCGGCGCCTTGTAGCGGCAGCGCGCGTCGGCTACGGCGATGAGGCACCCGTCGCGCTCCATCTCGCGATAGGCAAAGCCGAGTTGCCGCAGCAGTTCCACCCGCCCGACCTCGAACCAGATGAAGTAGTTGGAATGGTAGACCACGCCCATCTGATCGGTCTCGGCATAGCGCACGCGCACGCGTGCTTCGCCGGTAGCCCCTCGAACTGGAAGAGTGGACATAGTGATTTGATCTGCTGCGTTCCGGGCTGCGCTGCCTCGCAGGCGCCGGCGGCGCCGGGCGCCGTCCGCTCCCGTCGCACCTGCCGGCTAGTTCCCCGACCAGCGCGGCTTCCGCTTTTCCAGAAACGCGGAGATGCCCTCGCGAAAATCGGCCGTGGTACGAATGCGCGCGTTGTCCTCAACCGCATCCGCGATTTGCTGGTCCAGCGCTGCCGCAATAAACCCGTTGATCAGCTTCTTGGTGGCGCGGATCGATGACGGGCTGTTTTCCAGCAACTGACCGGCGAGCTCGCGGGCCCGCTCCCGCAGGCGTTCCGGCGGCACCACCTCGTTGACCAGCCCGCAGCGGTGCGCCTCGGCAGCATCGAACAGGCGGCCAGTGAGCAGCAGATCGCGCGCGATCTTGTGCCCCACCTGCCACACCAGCACCGACGACACAATGGCCGGCACGAAGCCGATGCGCACCTCGGTATAGCCGAACTTTGCTTCCGGCACGGCGAGCGTGAAATCGCACATGGTGGCGATGCCGGCGCCTCCCGCCATGGCCGCCCCATTCACGGCCGCGATCGTCGGCTTGGGAAATTCGTAGATCGCGCGAAAGAACCGCGCCATGCGATCCGAATCAGCGACGTTTTCCGAGGGCGTCTTGCTGGTTAGAGACTTGAGTTCTTCGAGGTCCATCCCGGCACAGAACGCCTTGCCTGCGCCGGTCAGAATT